>JANMST010000262.1:0-33750 GCA_031389635.1 Acidimicrobiia bacterium
GGGACCGTCACGCACCAGCAAACCCAACTCGGTGGCGAGCTCGGGCATGTCGTCATCGCCAAAGGCCCATGCCTCGTAGTCAACCTCGGTACCGGTGGCGTCGGCGAAGGCCTCCCAGAATGCTCGCACTGAGGGGTGGTGTTCGTTGGACATGTCCCGGAACGCTAACGCCTTGATGGCTATCGGAAGCGGCGACGTACCATCGATGACCCGACAACAAGGATGCCGATGCCCGTGACCCTTCCACCCAGTGGTACCCGAGGCACCGAGATGCCGAAGTTTGCCCGGCCGTTGCTGAAGGCCGGGATGGGCGTCAGCCACTTCATGTTCGGACTCCTTGGAGATCGAATGAAGATCCAGGGCCGGCCGCTCCTGATGGTGAAAACGGTTGGGGCCAAAACCGGTCAGGAGCGTCAGACGATCGTGGCCCGGTTCGAAGACCCCGGCCACCCCGGATCGTGGCTGGTGGTCGGGTCTGCAGGTGGTTCGGTCCGCCACCCGTCCTGGTGCTACAACCTGGCCAAGAATCCAGATCAGGTTTGGATCACGGTGGCGAAAGAGGTCCACAAGGCCCACCCCGAGTCGCTCAAAGGCACCGAGCGAGACGAGGCCTGGAAGCGGATCGTGTCCGTGGCGCCGGGTTTCGGGAAGTACGACACTTCCACCGACCGCCAGATGCCGATCATCCGCCTGAGCCCGGAAAGCAAGGGCTGAGAAGGGTCAAGCCTCCATCATGGAGTCGCTCACAGCTCTCGGTCCAGCATGTAGGGGATCAGCTCCTCGATGAAGTGGAGATCGTCCGACGGGGCGAGGCCACGGAAGGCGGCGTCGAAACCTTCTCGGGCGGCGGCCGAGACACCCTTGGAGAACTCTTGGGCGAATTCGATGCTGCCGTGATCCTTCATCAAGCTAAGGACGGTTCGAACCTCGGAATCGGACCGGTCCGATCGCCCGGCGGACAGGAACCCATTGAGCCACTCTTGTTGCCGATCATCAGCCACCGACAGGAGGTGGAGGATCATCAAGGTGCGCTTGCCCTCATAGAGGTCGCCAAGAATCTCCTTGCCGTATCGCTCTGTCGTCCCTTCGAGATTGAGGAGGTCGTCGCGGATCTGGAACGCTGCCCCCAGGTGGAAGCCGAAGCGGGTCAAAGCGTCGAGATCGGCCGTGCCCCAGGAGCCGATCAGCCCTCCGATGCGGAGCGGGAAGATCGTGGAGTAAGAGCACGTCTTGAGCAGAACCATGTTGAGGTAGTCGGTCGGGGTCAGATCAACGACATTGTCCGACCGCCAGCCCAACTCGATCGCCTGACCTTCGATAGTCCTGTGCAACAGCAACTGGAACTCATCGAGGACCCGCTGGCTCATGTCGGAACCGAGCACCCCCAGGTTGTCGCGCAACGGAGTCAGCCCGGCCACGGCCAGGCCGTCACCGGCATTTACGGCCAGGGCCACACCATGCTCGAGGTGAAGGGTTGGCAGTCCCCGCCGGCTGAGGCTTCCGTCTTCGATATCGTCGTGGACCAGGAAAGCGTTGTGGAGAAGCTCGATGGCCGCGGCCGACGGCATGGCCTCCTCGGTGGAACCGCCAAAGGCCCGACAGGCAGCCACGCACAGACTCGAGCGGATGCCCTTGCCGATCCGGGAGGGGTAGGTAGCCATCAGGTCGTAGAGCCAGCGGCGGGGCTCACGATCGGGAAGGTACCGGGCCATCGCCGCGGCCATCAGCTCGCGGTGAGCGGACAGAGTGTCCTCTACGAAGCCTGTCGCCGATCCCGCCACAGGTCCTCCTGACTCTCGCCGACGGCTCCAACTACCTCTACCTCGATCGTCATGAACTCGTCCGGCAGATTGTTGACGAACACGTACCCGCGATACCGGCCGGGGGCAGCGGCAAGGTCGATCGTCAATGTGACCGCGACCGCAACGCTGGAATTGGGAGGGGCGATATCGATTTCCGCAGGGTCGAACTCGAAGCCATCGGCCCGGATGGTTTCACCGTTGTGGCTCACGAGATCGGAGGAGCGGAGCCGCAAAGCCGGGGACGCCGATGAGGTCGTGTTGTGGACCCAGAGGGTCGAGGAGGCCCGGTGACCCGCCAGCACCGGTGGCAGCTTGAGGTGGCTGCCTTCGCCGGCGCCGTTGGTGGAGGACTCGTTTCCGAGCAGCCGGTCGACTGCGCCGGCGTAGAGGTCGAATGCCCTGCGAACCAGGTCGAGATTGGCATCGACTGCCCGGGCGAGATCGGCTCGCAACTGTCGGAAGGCCGCCCGCTGACCCCCGGAGGAGCCGGCATCCGCCCGGCCCCTTGTGGGCGGAGCGGTCTGGCTCATCGAGCTGATGAACCTTTCGACTACTTCCGCAGCTGCCTGGAAACCCAGGTCGCGGACCGACTTCACGGCCTCCTCGCTGCCTCCATCATCGGACATGTCGAAACGTCTTCCTTCCGAAATTCGCCGCCCCGGCGTGGTCGGAATCTACTTGCCCCAGGCCATGTAGTACCCGGCGATGCGGTGCGTGATCGGATTCCCGACAAGGGCGTTGGCGGCCTGGAAGCCAGACATCACAGCCGCCTCCAAGCACCCGGCATTGAGCCCGCAGTCGATCCAATCTCCAGCCAGGACCAGGTTGTCGTAGCCGCTGGCGTCGGTGCGGAGCCGGTACTTGTCGCTCCCCGGAAGTGACAGCACGTAGCGCTCGGAAGGATCCACATTGGCCCGCCAGAACTGGGAGTCGAACCGATCCTCGCCGGAGCGGTCGCCGCCGCCAACCAGCAGGTCCCATCGAAAGCTCTCCTCTTTCTCGTCCACCGCCCCGGGCCAAAAGTGTCGAACCCCGTCCCGGAGGAACGCCACGGCATTCTCACGGACTCTCTCGTGTTCTCGTTTTGGAAAGTCGTGATCGTTGCGATCGGGAAGGCCAGCAGTCGGGAGCGTATTGCAGAAGTAGGTGACGGTTTGGGGCCGATCTCCTGCCGGCCAGTGCTCGACGGCCAATAGCTGGTCCATCGACGACCAGGTTTCAAACGGCTTCAGGAAGCCTGTCATCGTGACGCCTGGCCGATTCCACCCCAGCTCGGACGAGTCTGCCGTCAGCCACAGCTGGAAAACCTGGGTGGCCACGGTGCCTAGATGATCGACCATCGAGCGCCACCGCGGATTGGCCGTCACGATGTCCTCACAGATGTAGGGAATCATCCCGACCGGTATTGCCAGGACGATCCGGTCGAAGTCCCTCCCGTTCTCCAACACGGTGATGCGGTCTTGACCGGCGTTCGACCAGATCGATTCATAGTCGAGCCGGGGATCGGCGACCTGGGCAAGATCAGGCTCTGACGGAAAGCACGGAAGCCCGCCCACCTCCACCAGCGGTTGGTAGCTGCCCGGACCGGCAGGCAACATGACCTGCCGGCTGATCTCAACCGCTGCTATCGAGTCGCCCTCCGGTGAGGGGCGCAGGGCCTCGACGCGCGAGAAGAACTCAAAGCGGACCCCCCGGGCAGACAACGCCTCGTACAAGGGAGCCATGAGGACGTCGCCCATACCGCCGGCCAGCTTCCAGAAGATCGCCCCCCGGTATTCGAAGAAGAGCTTTCCCGACAGGAACAAGCCGAGTCCGGCCGCGAACCTGGGGCGGGCCGGGTCACCGTCCTGAAAACCGAACACGAGGTCATAGACCCCGCGCACCAACGGCGAGTCGAGGGTTTCGGGCGAAGCACCGTGTCGTTCCATCCAGTCCCGGTACTCCTCGTCGTTGATGGCGGAGAACCCCTTCGGGTGAGTGAGGAGACCGTCGGCCAGAATTCCCCGCACCGTGGTGAACATGAGATCGGCCAGCGACCAAAGTTGTCGGGCCGCGTTGTCTTTCAACACCATCCCTCGCAGCCTCCGGTGAAGCTGATTCAGAGCTTCGCCAAACGGTTCGAGGCCGGGGATCGTTCCTGCCAGCAACTGCTGTTCGGATCGAATGACGCTTATGCCCTGCATCGCGGCCGCTAGCACCGAAGCCATCAGCTTCTTTCCCATGGAGGCGTCGATCCCCCAAGGGTTGGCTTCGTGCGGAGGAGTCGGGCTGGCGCTGATCGTGATCCGTCCCGACGGCACCGACTGGTCTTCCAGGGAACCGTAAAAGTCGGCGAGGAGCCCCAACGATCGCCTGACGAAGTCGAGAACGCTCATCGGTCCGGATCGGGCATCCGGCTCCCCGGGGATCTCGTCGTTGGGCGAAAAGGTCGCCACCCAGTGGTCCCAGCGGCCGTCACGGAAGTCCTCGAGACCGATCTCGCTGGCCGGCTTGAAGGCGTCGGTCCACGTCTTGAACGGGGCATCGGGTCGCCGCGACTCCCGGTCCAGTTCCTCGTAGACCTCCCGCACCAGCCGGAAGGCGTTCTCGTAGTAGCCGAGCCAGACGTGAAGGCCGTGCTCCTCGATGCGGCCATTGGGGCCGCGGCTGGAGGCAGCTTTGCCTCCCAGGCGCCAGCTGCGCTCGTAGACCGTGATGGACTGGAATCGGTCCTGCCAGCCGTGCTCACTCAGCCGCCAGGCTGCCGCCAGCCCGCCAACTCCCCCGCCGAGAATCGCGACTTTCTCCCTTGAACCGGATGAAATTGCCTGATCCATCAAGAGGAAGCAGCCGCCGCGGCCAGAGCTGCTGCCTGCTCAGCCTCCGGGTACTCGAGCGACACCGCCGCCAGTTCGGCGGCGAGGGCTTCCCGAGCAAGGGCCGGTCGCGACCCCGGGGGGAGAAGGAGGTGCATGTCGATCGCAGCTCGCACTTGAAAGAGGAAGGCGCCCTGATCGCGGGCGATTTGAAAAGCCTCGACCAGGTCGGCGGCCACTGCCGCGGTATCAACTTCGGCCGCTCGAGCCCTCACCCCGGCGCGCTTGCGGAGGGTCTCGGCCAGGTAATGCCGCTCCTGGAACTCCTCGCTGAGGCTCACCGCCTCGTCGAACAGGCCCAGAGCCCCGGTGATGTCGCCGAGTTGGGCGGTCAGTTCGGCTTCGGCCGTCACAAAGTACGGCTGGAAGGCCGAGACTCCCAGCTGAAGGAGCAAGCGGCGGGCCCCGGCGATCGCCGCCACCATCTCCACGGTGGGCTCGAGATGAGCGGCCGCGATCAGCGCATGGATGGATCCCAAACCCTCCCACATGGCGAAGCCGTGCTCGGTGCCGATCGCCATCACGGACCGGAACTCGGCCACGGCCCGGCTCCAATCCCCTTCCAGCTGATACATGTACCCGAGGTAGGCCCGGCTATAGGCCTCGCTGAACGGTCCCGAGGGAAACCCGAGTTGGTAACTGGAATCGAGAGCTCTCGTGGCGGCTTCCGAGGCCTGCGATCTTTCACCCTGCACCCACAACACCGGAACGAGCTGGGAGTAGGCGGCCACCAGGGGACTGTTGGGAAGGGTCCATAACGGGGAGGTGAATCCCGCCGGCCGGGCCAGAAACATCTCGATCGCTCGCTCGAACAGTCGTCGCGCTCCGGCGTAGTCGCCCAGTCCGTATCGATGAAGCGCATCGGACACCGTCACCTCGGCCCCGTACAGCATCGCTTCGTCCGGACTGGCGTTGGCGAGCTGGGTATTCAAAGTGTCGATGATCTCGCCCGCCCGGGTTCGGAGCCCGCGGACGGTGGCATAAGCCATGATCGCCAGTTGCACGCCGACACTTTCCGGACGGGGGCCGAGCGAATCCGTCAACTCCAGCGCTGCCTCGAACTCTGCCCGGGCCCTCTCGGATCCGTACCCCGCGGTGGCCACCAGGCTCGCCGCCTTCAACATCCGCACCATCAACTCCGAGAGAGCGCGGGGCTCGCCTTCCGGCCAGTCCAGAACCAGTTCCAGCGCCCGGTCGAGCTTGCTGAGCGCTTCTGCATAGGCACCGGCCGACTGTGACGCCTGGGCCGCCCCGACATAGAAGCCGACGGCGTCGGGTCCCCTGCCGGCCTCGTCAAGGTGGAGGGCGATGACCCCCTGGTCGGGCGGCTCGGAACGACCAAGACGACCGATCAAGGCATCGGCGACCTCGGAGTGCATCAAGCGGGCAGCATCGGTCAGCTGGGACTCATAGGCCGCGTCTCGAATCAAGGCGTGGCGGAACGCATAGCGGCGCTCCGACCCGACGCCCTGAGTTTGGAGAATCCCGTGAGCGGTCAGGGAATCAAGCTCCCGCCGCAATTGCTCCTCTTCGACCCCCAGAACATCCTTGAGCAAGTCGACCTCGATCCGACTCCCCATGACGGCGGCCGCCTGGGCGACCCCGATATCGGGGCCGGCCGCTTCGAGCCGGGCCATGAGCAGTTCGCGAAGGGTCACCGGGACGAGAGCCGGCCCGGCGCCGACGGCAACGTCGTCGAGCGCCCTCAAGAGTTCCTCGACGAACAACGGCACCCCGTCGCTGCGAGCAGCGATCTCAGTGACCACGGGCTCAGACAGGTCTCCGGTGCCGATCGATCGAATCATGCGATGCCGATCGGAATCACCCAGTGGCCGAACGTCGATCGTGACCACGTTCAGCATGCCTTCCAGAGCCGAGAACTCCGGCCGGGCGGTGAGGACCAGAAGCAGGCCGGGCGGCGGGTCGGCGACGACTTGCTCGATCACCTCCACTGTCGACGGTTCCGCCCAGTGGAGGTCCTCGATCAGGACGACTCGCGGCTCGGCGGCCGCCAGAACCTTCCACCAGGACTTAAAAACCTCGATAGTTGTCTGCCGCAGCTTGAGCGCATCCAGGCGCGGTGAGGGATAGGGACCCGCTGGGTCCAGATCGATCGAAAGGATCGGAGCGAGATAAGGGATCGTCTCCGAACGATCCAGGCCCGCCTCGTCCATCTCGACTTCGAGAGCTTCCAACCGTTGACGATCGACGGTCTCTGGGGTGAAGCCGAGGCGACGGTTCAACATGCGCGCCAGGGGGTAGAAGGCCGTCGACGAGTAGTAAGGCGAACAGCTTCCCTGGAGATGGCTGCCACCGGTCCGTGCCGAAAAGTCTCTGAGGTACCGGGCCAACCGCGACTTTCCGATCCCGGCCTCACCGCGGATCAAAACCACTCCACCTGCGCCGCCTCTGGTCACATCCCAGAGATGCTGGAGCTGGCGAATTTCCGATTGCCGACCAACCATCGGGGTGAGAGCACCCCGCTGGGCCTCAATCCGATCTTCTGCTTCGGTGACCCTGAGAACCTCGAGGAGCTCGACCGGCTTGCTCATCCCCCTCAGCTCGAATTGGCCCCTCGGCTGCAGATCGAAGTACCCCGAAATCAGTTCGGCGGTATCACGGCTGATCAGGGTCGAATTGGGGAGGGCCAGACCCTGGATGCGCGATGCCTGGGCAGGAGTGGAACCGGCAATCTCGGTGATGCCCCGCATCTGGCCCACGATGACCTCTCCGGTGTGGATCCCGACCCGGACCGAGAGGGCGACCCCGTATTTCTCCATCAACACCGGATTGAGTCCCTGCACCGCCTCGACGATCCCCAAACCGGTGTACACGGCCCGTCGGGCATCGTCCTCGTGGGCCAGGGGAAGCCCGAAGAGAACGATCAACCCGTCACCAAGGGACTTGTAGATGTATCCGTCGAAACGGCTGACAACCTGGTTGCAGGCGTCCTGGTAATTGACCACGACGTCCCAGAACTGCTCGCCAACGAGTTGCTCGGCAATATGGGTGGAGTCGACCAGATCGCAGAACAACACGGTCGGACGCCGTTGGATGATGCCGGTGGACACGGGAGAATGGTATGCAGCCCCGACCGGGGGTGCTCCCCCTGGACCGGATTCGCTAGAAGTCGACGTAGATGTTGTAGCTGACCGGGGGCATCGCTGCTGCCGAGCCGATCGTCAACGTGCCTTCGTAGAGGCCTCTGGGCCTCCCACCTGCCTCGATCCGGAGATCCAATTGCGTCGGGTCAGCCCGGTCACGGACGACCTTGACCTGGGTGGCGGCGATCGTTATTTGGGCCTCACCGCGCCGCCGCAAACCCTGGGGGAAGATGTCGCCGGTAGCGGCGACAGGACCGATCCTGGCGGAACATGGATTAGAAGAAGGTGGCAGTTCCACCGGAAGCGGTGATGTATCCGGGACCTTGGATTGGCGCCACGCCAACACATCGAACATCGACCACGTAACTTCGAACAGGCGGGCGCCGTCCCGAACCGCCCGGTTCCAGCAGCGTCCGAGTTCCTGCAGCGGATCAACGTCGTCATTCGGGTCTGCAACTCTCGACACGAGAGAGGCGGCATGGCGTGCGTGGCCAGCTATCGAGTCGTTCACGACGGAGATCAGAGAGCGGGTGGATTCGAGAAGTTCGCCCTCTTCTGGCTCGGTCATGGCGACCCGGCTGCTTTGTCCTCTTCGGCCACCTTTCCCAGAAAGTCCCGAACCAGCACGATTGAGCTCGCCACATCCTTGGTCGCCCGTGCCCAAAACAGGGCGGCATCCCGGGCCAGATGCTTCGGGTCGTAGTCGCCGCTAGTGACCTCTTTCCAGACCCCCATCGCCTGGTCACCGGTTCGCTGGAGCGAATCCGAGGCGAGCTTGAGAAGGCCTTCTATCAGTGGTCCTACGTCGGGGATCTTGCTCTCGTCGATCGACTCGCCTGATGTCATGTCGGCCTCCTGATCCCTAGTTTGACGGGCCGCAGCTCGCCATGTTCTGCATCACGTGTACCCACCCGAGTTCGCAGGCGAAGGAGGCGGGGACATTGCTGAGATGGGTGAAGCGAACTGTCTTCTGCGATCGGACCACCACCCGGCCCGGCGTGGTGGGGTGAGCCTCGACAATCACGAAGCCATGATCCACGTCGATCTCCCCATCGATGCTTCCGGCGAATGTGTACTCCATGCCCACGGCTTCGTTGGTCACGAAGTATCTGACGTCGAGATTGGTTTTCAGCTCCCAGATCACCGGGATTCCCACGACCTCTCGAACGCGGGCCTGGTATGCGTTGCCGTCGACGTTGTCAACGGGAAGGCTGGTCTTCTGAGATGCGGTCATGCTGAGGAAGAACGGATTGCAAGCCGGCCAGTGAAGAGGATCTGCACCAAAGGCAAAGTCCAGAGGCCGCCCGGGTGCTTCGAAGGATGCGACGATCCTTGTCGGCGGATTGGGTCCGGAACCCGTGGGGCTATCGGTGCATTCCTCGGGAGCGACCACGAGCATTGAAGTGTTGACCATTCCCTGGTCCTGCAGGGATTCGATGAATCCCCGAAAGCTCAGATCTGGCTGGTTGGCGAGGTCGGCCAGTTCGTCGAAGCGATCGCCGTCCGCCACTCCTTCGGCCAGGTGCCGAGCCTCGTCATCCATCTCCTGCAACAAGCCCAGCTTTCCAAGGTCGTGCAGCACCCGTAGCCTCAGGATCGGGTCTAGCTGCTTGGCGGCCAGGGTTCGCACGGCCTCATCGACCGGGAGAGGCTCGATGCCAATGGCCTCGAAGACGCCGGACCAGTCATCCTGCCGCTCGGCCCGCAGACTCAGAAGGGCGTGTTCGATCGATGCTGTTCCCGAATCACCATCGGGGGCGCTGGGACCAACCACGGCCGGGACGTTAGTCCTGCCACCAGCTCCCCTGCTTGGATGGCGGGCGCGATGGCAGACGAAGGCTATTTCGACCTGAGTCCGACCGATCGATCGATGGCGATCCTCGATCGAACCTCGTCCGTCGCGTTCCATGCCATTTGGGATGTCATCGGCCCGGTGGAACTGGAGTCCCTCGTCTGGGCTTGGCAGGCTTTGTCCCGGGTTCACCGGATCCTGACGTGCACCATCGATGTCGACAGAGACGCCACCTGGCGGCCCGGGGGGGAGACACCACCGATGAATCTCGTCGACGGTGACGGGGAAATCGAGCAAGCGACGGCCCGAGAACTGGCCGCGCCGGTGGATCTGGTCGGTGGACCCATCGTCCGCCTCACCGCCATCAGCCGGGGCGACGGCCTTCGTTGCATCCTGGCGGCCCACCATGCAGCTTTCGACGGGGCTGCAAGCGTCTTCATGATCGACGACCTGCGGCGGATCTATTTGGATCGTGTTTCGGGCCGCCACACTCCGGTCGAACCAGATCTTTCGCCCCGAACCGTAAGGTCAGCCCTGAGGAACAGCCGGCTTTCGATGGCGGTCGGCCAGGGCTTCATCACCAAGAGCCTCGACGGCTGGAGAAGGCTGCCGCCTTCCACTCATACTGATCCATCTCCCACTCCGATCCAGGCAGCAACGGGTTACGTGTCGATGGACCTGGGCCCGGCCCTAACAGCAATCGGCGAGAGACGCCGACGCAACAGCTGGCCGATGGACGCGGTTCTGGTCGGGCTGCTGGAGGCAGCCTGGAATGAGGTCTTTGGGAAGAGCGAAAATGGAGCCGGAGTCTGGCTCGTGGCCTCGAACCTCCGGCCCGGTCTCGGGCTGACGCGGGGCGCCGGGAATCTCGGCGGCGTGGAGGCGATTGCTGTCCGTAGGCCGAAGGCGCAGCCCGTTGACCAATTGATCCAACAGGCTGCCGCCGAGATGGCCGCTGCCAGATCAGGCTTTCCCGGGCTTGCCCCCGAGCTGATGGCGAGGTCATGGGCATCGATGCCCCCAGCGGTTCTCAATCAGGGGGTGCACATGACGATCCGGGCCGGGCAGCGCCGGCGCTACACGCGAATCATCAGCAACCTGGGCCAGATCCCGGACTGGCTGTCCGATTGGGGCCAGGCCCGCATGGAGGGGCTCAAGTACCTGGGACCGATGGCCCGAGGGCCGTATTGCATGTTCGTTGCCCAATCACAGGCAGGTTCACCGTCGCTGACCGTGCGGACCGGGCCGGATTGGTTCACGACGGCTCACGCCCGAGATCTCGAGTTTGCAATCAACCAACTTTGCGGACTCACGCATCCTCTCCCGGCAATAGGGACGACGCTCGACGCCCGAACCCGGGACCACCGGTAGTTCGCCTGCCGTACTGGCGTCTAGCGTCTAGCGTCTCGGTTTCTCGACGGCAGGTGCACCACAAAACGCCCCCGGGTGTATCGTTCGTCTCGTTGTGGCCCGTTTCCTGGTGGTTGCCCATCAGACCGCTGATAGCCCCGAACTGGTGGCCGAACTTCGGCGAGCACAAGCGGCCGATCCGACCTCGACTTTTGTTCTTTTGGTCCCGGCGACCCCGGTCCAGCACCTGCGCGGCTGGACCGAGGGCGAATCCAAGGCGGTGGCGGCGGCAGCTGGCGCCGGGGCCCAGGAACACCTCAAACGCCACGGAATCGAACTGAGCCAGGTCCGCGTCGGCGACGCCGATCCCGTCGAGGCGGCCGCCGACGAGTGGAACGAGCGGCCCGACTACGACGAGGTAATCCTGTCGACTCTGACGGCCCGAGCCTCTCGTTGGTTGAGGGGCGACGCCCGCAACCGGTTGGCGAAACGACTGAACATCCCGGTCCGGCATGTGGTCGCCGAACCGCGATAGTGAGCCTCAGCCCTCGATGACGGTGAAGTCGAGGACGACCCTCGCCACATCGTCATCGAGGACCAGCTCTACCTGATAGTCACCCACAGGGAATCCGCCCGAGGGAGGGGTGATCGCCATGTAGGCCCAGGTGTGGTCGGATTGGTAGAAGAACTCGTGGTTGAACAACTCATCGCCTTGGTAGGTCCAGGTGGCGGTGATCGTTCCTGAGGTTCCGGTTGGGAGGCGGAAGACGACGTTCACCGCCGGCGAGGCGGACGTGAACTCGTCCGTGAACCAGGCCGGATCGAGAGCATCCACGGAGACATCGACCTCGTCGGCCATCCCCACCTCAAGGAAGGCATCACTCGGTATGTCGGCAGTCGGTTCCATCCACTCCCAGGTCGCCAGGATTTCGGCAACTACCGCGGCATCGTCTGCGGTGGCTCCGAAAAAGTCGGCGTGAAACAACGTTCCCCCCCGCAGTGAGAACCACGACTCCTGGTACCTGCCGGCTGTCATGAAACCGACATGGATGGCCGGCTCACCGCCCAGACAGTCGGCGACACCGGCGGCGATCATCTCCTCGAAGTCCGGCGACTGGCGGTAGCGCTCCTCGGCTCGTTGATAGATGTCGTCCAGTGAGGATGTGGGCCCGTCGAGTTGGAGGATGAGGAGATTCTGTTGAAAGTCGGGACTCGCCACCGCGTAGCTCACCAGGACCTCGGACTCTTCGACTCCCGCTTCCACCAACGTGACTTCATCGAAGTGCCACCCTGCGGTTTTGGTTTCAGTGGGTACGCGAGTCGAAACGTCGTCCCAGTCCGCGGGGTAATAGATGGCCCAATCGGGTGTTTCGAGAAGCCGCCACCCAGAGGCTGGTTCTGCCGCCGCCGGACAGTCGTTGGCGGCGGTGGTCGTTGTCGCCTCCGCGGTGGTAGTGGTGGCCCCGGCTGTTGTGGTGGTATCAGCGGCAGAGGCGGTCGTGGTGGGGGCCGCGGTTGTGCTGGTCGTGTCAGCCGTCGTGGCCGCACCCCCACCCCCGCAGGCGATCAGCAGAACAGCCAGGCCGGCGGTGGAAACCGATAGTGAGCGGTGTCGAGTCATAGCGTCTCATTCCAACCGGGCGGCGTTGAACATCAGCGCGACGGAAGTTGAACCGGACAAGGCGGTTCAACTCGTGTGGAACTGGCGTCCAACCCGGACCCGGTTGATTCCACAGGATGACGTCTGACCACTCCGCAGGTTCGTTCAAGCAGCGCATGATCCCAACGCGTCATCCTTCCTGGGTCGAGTTCGCCTCCCGCACCGGCGGAGCCTTGAAGCGACACTCGTTCTGGCGGAGCGACGAGGTCGTCAGTTCGATGGGTGGATGGGAGGTCCATCTCCAGTCCGTGATGCTCGACAACAAGACCGGTGCCCGTAACCCCGGAACGGTCTATTCGACCCGGCGCGGCACCGAAGTGTGGGCGGGTTTCTCGAGCCTCGACGGCTTCCGGTTTTCCGCTCGGGACCGCGAATGGCTCCATCGCCAGCCCTACCAACTGCGATGGGATATCGATGTCAGCCGACTGGTTGACGCGGTTCGGCGTCGTCGGCAACCGGAGGACACCCAGATCGGAAACGAGACCTTCGACCAGAGGTTCGTCACCCGCTCCAACGATCCCGACAAGCTGCGAGCCCTGGTGGAAGGTGCGGCGTTGGAGCGACTACTCAAACGACCGTACCTCGCCGAATTTCACATCGAGGCGGGCGAACCGGATGAGTCGGGTTCGCCCCAGCCGGCGTCGCTGGTGGTTTGGGAACGCGAGATGCTGCAGGACGCCGATCAGTTGCTCGATCTCCACGAAGTCCTGCTGGCCCTGCTGGATCGCCTCGGGCGGCTGGGCTCGGCCGGACCGCTTCCGCCTCAATGAGTCCGCAAGAAGGACAGCGAGGGAAAGGTGGCCCGGTATCGCCGCTTCCCGGCTTCTTTGGTGTGTGAGCGTCGGCTTTTTGCTTCTTTGGCGTGTGTGCATCGCCGGCGGAGCCCACGCGCCAAAGAAGGTGGAGAGCAACGCTCACACGCCAAAGAATGCGGCGAAGGCAGGAGCCCCGCCGCTCTTATTAGCGAAAAGCAACGGCTCGATTCAGACCTGACGGCGGGCCCCGCGCCGCCTTAGGAACGTCACGACCACGATTGCGACGGCGGCCGACCATGTGAGCAACGGAATGAAGATCACCGCCCCGATTCCGGCGAAGAGCCGGCCGCCGAGACCTTGGCTTACCGCCAATGTGACCGGCGGGCCGCTGTCCCCTCCCGGGTAGTCGCCGATCATGAGGACCGGGCCTGCCTCTGCAACCTCGAATTGCAGCACTGCCTCCCCGGTCCGGTTTCCGATGGTGTAGGTGAAGGATCCGTTGGGATTGTCCATTTCGAGCGAATCTCCCTGACCCGAGATGACCTCGACTGCCAGACCACCGACCGCGGGATCGAGACCCGACCCGGCTGGATACTCAACGAAGATCGTGTAGGTCCCGGGTTCGGCGAGAAGGAATTCGGTCTGGCCCGGGAACTCGGCGCGTTGCAGGTCGTCGTCGATGGTCGTGAGGGTTTGCCAGAGGGCAAACCCTGCCCCGAGGAGGCCGGCCAATGCCAGCAATCCGGCCACTAGATACCACTTCCGTCCAGGGCCCTTGCGGGGGGTGACTGCGAGATTCTCAGGATTTGGCGTCATGTCTCCATACTCCGACTCGGTTGCGGCTATCACACCTGAGCCGAGTTGAACGACGGCGCGAAGGAAGTTGTACCGGTCCTGCCGCAGCGGGGCTGGACAAATACAGTGAGCCGACGACCAAGGAATCGATGAGCGAGCGCGATCTGCTCCGGCTGATACACGAAGGGATGCGACCCCGCACCACCCGCCCCGCCCGGGTGGTGGTGGTAGGTGCTGGCATGGCTGGACTTGTCTGTGCGGAGAAGCTGATGGAGGCCGGTCACGACGTAACCGTTCTCGAAGGTCGGGCCCGCGTCGGCGGCAGGGTCGAAACGCTCCGGGCACCGTTCGCTCCCGGCTTGTACGGAGAGGCAGGAGCCATGCGGATCCCGCGCTCTCACCACCTGACGATGGCCTACGTCGAGAAGTTCGGACTGGAGACGTTTCCGTTCACGTTGACCAATCCCACCTGCTTTGTCCACCTCCACGGGTACCGACGTCGCTTGGCCGAGGTAGAGGCGGACCCGGGCTCTCTCGGATTCGACGGCTTGCCGGTGACCGGCACTGTGGTTGGTCTCTGGGAAAGCGAGATCAGCCCGTTTCGCCAACGCCTGGCGTCGGGTGGGGAGGAGGCCTGGTCATCGATTGTCACCGAATTCGACGGATTCTCCACCCGTGAGTTCCTCGAGAGGTGCGGGTGGTCAGAAGGAGCGATCGAGTGCTTCGGGTTGCTCGGCAACCTCGAAGCTCTGATGAACTCAGCCTTTCTCGAGGTCCTCCGGGAAGAGGTGACCGACAGCTATCGCGACCTCATGCAGATTCGTGGCGGCATGGATCGACTCCCGGCCGCCTTTCTGCCCCGACTCGGATCCCGCATTCGTTTTGGTGCACGGATGGTTGCCGTCCAGCAGACGGAATCGTCTGTGACCGTCCATTACCGGACCCGGGCTGGCCGGTTCGAAGCAGTCGGTGATTTCGCCGTGCTCACACCTCCCTTCTCGGTGCTGCGCCACGTCGAGGTCAACCCGGCCTTCAGTCACCCCAAACAGAAGGCCATCCGCCAGCTCACCTACGACGCCTCCGCCAAGGTATTTCTTCAATTCCGGCGAAGATTCTGGGAAGAGGACGATGGCATCCTGGGCGGGACCACCGTCACCGACCTCGCCATTCGCAATGTCTTCTACCCGGAGCACGGTCACGAGACCGGTCGGGGCGTGATGCTCGCCAGCTACACCTGGTCCGAGGATGCCCAGCGGTGGGGATCGCTATCACCCGAGGATCGGATCGATCAAGCGCTCGAGAACGTCGCAGCGATCCACCCACAGGCGATGGCGGAGTTCGAGGTTGGTGCCTCGAAGATGTGGCACGACGACGAGTTCGCCGGAGGGGCGTTTGCAATGTTCGATCCCACCCAGCAGACGCTGTTGCACCAGGCGATCGTCGAGCCCGAGGGACGGGTCTACTTCGCCGGCGAGCACACTTCCTTGAGCCATGCCTGGATCCAGGGGGCGATCGAGTCGGGTCTGCGAATCGCCTCCGAGGTTCATCAGCGGAGCTTGCGGAGCAGCAACGGTGCCTTCGCTTAGGTGCGAGGTTTGAAGATGCCGAGTTCCGCAGTCTTTGGTTCTGAACTCACCACTTACCACTCACAACTCCTCCTCCATTCGCGATGAGTTTGCCTCCGCTGAACCGTCCTGTATAGGGCAGATTTAACTCAGGGCAAATTCGAATGGAAAGGACACAAGAGATGAGAAGACTGATCGTGAACACATTCTTGACCGTCGACGGGGTCATGCAGGCCCCGGGCGGACCACGAGAGGACGACAGCGACGGCTTCGCTTACGGCGGCTGGTCGGTGAACTATTGGGACGACAAGATGGGTGAGGTCATGGGCGAGCAGATGAGCGAGCCGTTCGACCTCGTTCTCGGACGCAAGACCTACGACATCTTTGCCGCCTATTGGCCGCATGCCCCGGAAGAGGCCGCCTCCAAGCCGTTGAACGACGCCACCAAGTACGTCGCATCGCGGAGTCGTCCAACGTTGGAGTGGGCCAAGTCGGTCCTGATCGAAGGAGACGTAGCCGAAGGCATCGCCACGCTCAAGAAGCAGGATGGCACAGAGCTACAGGTCCATGGCAGCGGGAACCTCATCCAGACCCTCTTGCGCCAAAACCTTGTCGACACCTACCACCTATGGGTGTTCCCCCTCGTAATCGGATCGGGTAAACGCCTGTTCTCGGAAGGGACCATCCCCTCCGGCCTGAAGCTCGTCGATAACAAGGTCTCCACCACCGGAGTCGTGATGGGTACCTACGAGCCGGCCCGCGAGATCGTCACAGGATCATTCGCTTTGGACTGACCGTGCCCGGTATCGCGCAGCACTAGCGGCGCAGGAAGGCCGCCAGGTTCCGCAACTCGGCCGAGGGATCGATCCCGAGCTGCTCGGAGAACTTCCGAAGACATTCGTCGTAGGCAGTTAGGGCTGCCACCCGATCACCACGGGCGAGATGGGACCGCATCACCACCATCCAGGCCCGCTCCGATAGCGGCTGTCGGATGAGGGCGGCCCGGGCTCGGGCCAGCGCATGATCGGTCTGGTCGAGGTCGAGCAGCCACTCGGCCGAACGGATCGAAAGGTCGGAGGCGAGCTCACTCAATCGGGTACGTTCCCGAACCGCCCACTCCGTGTAGGGCTCCGAGGCCAGGTAGTCCTCCCCGGCGAGGTCGAGGGCCCGGACCGCCGACTGTTCGGCGGCTTCCAGGTCTCCCGCCGCGGCGCTCGTCGTCGCCTCGCCGGCCAGGTCGAGAAACTCCGCTACGTCGAGCCATTCGATCATCTCGGGCGCGATCCGGTAGAACGATCCTTGTCGTCGCAGGCATTTGGAACCATCCGGGTGGATCTGTTCGAGACCCCGACGAGTCGCCGTCAACGCCACGTTCAGGTTCTTTGAACCACGTTCCGGATCACCCTCGGGCCAGAGGGCTTCCATCGCATGGTCGCGATGAACCGGGTCGCCCTGATGGTGCAGGAGCAGCGCCAACAGTGAAACCGCCTTCTTCGACCGCCAGGTCCAAACCGGCACCGGCTGTCCGCTGAGCCTTACTTCGAGATCGCCGAAGAGTCGAGCGCGAAGACGAAGCGGTTGGGCGGCGACTGTGAAAGTACCTTCTCCGCGACGCGTCAGCGCGACCAGGTTCTGCGCGGTCTCGGCCGTGTCGGGGTCCGCCAATCCCAGTTCGAGGAGTTCGGGATGAAGGGATGCATGGGCCGCGAGGACGTGCTCGAGGCGATATCGACCGACCATCGCCAGCGCCTGCCCGACCAGATCGAGAGCCTCGGCGTGATCCTCCGACGCGAGCTTGGCCGCTGCCAGCCACCACTGAGCGATGACCAACTCGCCTTTTGAGTCAAAGGTCGTAAGAACAGGCAGAAGGCTCTCGATGTGGTCAGCAACTCGAGAAGGGGGGTCACCCGAAGCCAGTTGCGCCCGGGCCTGGCAGGAAAGCAGGCGGGCGTTTTCCAACGGGTCGGGCGAGGGGACCCGCAACCGGACTGCTTCGTCGGCGTCGCGGCGGGCACCCGCCGGGTCTCCGGCCGCTAGATGAAGGTCGGCCCGGGAGGCATAGGTGTGGGCGAGGCCGAACACGTTCTCGGCAGATGCCTTGAGGGCAATAGAGCTCTCGTAGAGGTCGAGCGCCTCGTCGAAGCGCCGCTGCTCGCGACGGGCCTCAGCGAGGTTGTTCAGCGCATACGACCGGGTGGTGTCGTGATCGGTGCGCTTGGCCAGTTCGATGGCCTCGGTGAGATGGCGGACGGCTCGATCAAACAGACCGAGATGACGCTCCGTGTGTCCGAGACTGTTGAGGGTGTTGGCCAGGGACAGATAGTTGGTGCCCCCCAGCTTGAGTTCATAGGCGCGCTCGAGGAAGGTTCGGGAAGGAACCGGCTCGCCTCGGTCCAGCAGCCTGGTGCCGAGATTGTGATAGGCCCGAGACGTCGAGAAGGTGAGCCCGTTCTGGCGGTAGAGATGCAAGCCCTCCAACCAGAAGGCGAACATCCCCGATTGGTCGTGGGACACCCATCGCGTCTCGTCTTCATCGAGGACTAGATCGGCGACAGGTGGGTCGCTCCAAGTCAGCGCCTCTTCGAAGGCTGTTCGAGCCTCGGCGAAGACCCCCTCCCGTTCCAGAATGACCCCTTCGGCCATGCCGACGAGGAACCGGACCCTCCGACCCGAAGGAGTGTCTTCCGCCCACCTAGTCCGGAATTGATGACCGGCCCGGCGCAGCGTCACGAGGGCGAGCGTGTGACGCCGACGGGTCGACCAGACCCACGCCAGGTAATAGAGGACCCAGGCGTTGTCCGGGGCCGACTGCTCGAGCCGCCGCAGGGTCGCCTCCATCCGATCGAGAGGAAGATCGAAGCCGAGCTCGACGAACATGATGGCACCCTGGTCGAGCGCCTCGAAGGCTCGATCCTCCTCACCGGCGTCGAGGGCAGCCTCTATCGCCTCCAATTGGCGGAGCACCCGCCGATCGGCAGTCCCGACCGGAATACGTCGGTCGTCCATTTGGTAGGCGTGTTTCTATCACCCGCCGGCCATCGGGGCCGAGGCGACCGGGGGTCGCGAAGCCTCTTCTCGTGACGGTTTGCCCCCTCCGCGGTAGGTCAACCGTCACAAGGAGGGGGGTCTATTCGTCTTTCACGTCGAATTCGACGATCAGGCCCGTCTGGTCCTGGTCCGGGAAATCGGTGTGGTAGCCCAGTTCGGCCTTCCACGTCGCCCGATCCCAATCCTTGTTGTCCTTGGTCCAATAGTTGAAGTGAAGGACCGGGTTGTCACTGTGAAAGATGATCCTGGCCACCGAGTCGCTATCGGGATGGTTGAACTTGCGCCCGCTCGACGAAATCAGGAAGTGCTTGCTGTCCAGGCGTTCCATCAACTCGTTGCTGAGATTGTTCTTGCTGCCATGGTGAGGCACCTTGAAGGCGTCGATCTTCAGCTTGGACTCGCCCCGTTCGGCCAGCAGGCGATCGAGCCCTTCGATCAGTGAGCCGCTGCGTGCGTCACCCGTGAAGAGGACGGACCTATTCCCATACTCGGCCAGGAAGCTGATGCTGCTGGCGTTGGGAGCGCTCGAATCTTCGCTGAACTTGCGATTGGCCCATTTCTCCACATTGGGGGCGGCGCTTCCCAAGCGATCCTTCTGATAGCGCGGAGCGTCTTCGAGCAACTTGGCACCGGTGAATTCACCACCCGGTACGAGCCCGGCGTTCTCGATTGTCTTCTTCCACTCCGCCTTCAGGCGACCGAGATCCTTGGGGTTCGGGCCGACGATTGTCAGAGTCATCCCACCCGGGAGCTTGTAAACCGGCAGCCTCGTCGTCGGGTCGGACGAGATGGCGATCGCCTTGCCACCGGTCATCTGATGATGGGGATAGCCCCGCTGGGAGATCCTCTCCGTGAGCATCTCGCCTTGCTTGGCCCCGAGGGTGTCGGCCTCCTTGATCTGTTCCCAGGCGTTGAACCAGAACTCCCCGACCTCGAGCTCGAGGTCCTCGCTGAGGAGCTTGACCATCGCGTCGATGTGGTCGTTGTCGATGTGGGTGATCGTGATCAACTCGAACCTGCGCGTACCGTCGATGCCCTCGATCTTCTCGAGCAACCGGTCGTGAGTTCCGAGCACTCCACCGTCGATGAGGATGCGGCGCGGCTTCTTGGGATCTCCGTATTCGATCCACAGGGCATCGCCCTCCTCGGCCGGGAGCATCTCGATGCGAAGCTTCTTTACGATGCCACCCTCCAATCAGCGTCGCCGTAGGCGACGATCGACAGCACCATGGGATATCCGTCGTGCAGTGCCTTTCGTCGCAGGCGGCGAAGAACGTCTCCGAGTCCGGTCTCCTCACCAGCCGCCTCGGACTTCAGGAAGCTGAGCAACTCGACGGCCACCGGCACGGCATGACGACCGAGAATGGTATTGGTGGTGCTGATGACGACCGCGGCCCCGGCCCGGCGGAACCTCGGGACGAGACCCTGAAAAGGGATCTTGGGGTTGGCGGTCTCGCACCCGAGGAGCACCGCAACGACCGGCTTGGTTCGAGGCTCACGCATACGAACCCCCACCCTATTGACGGGTTCAAGCTCTCCGCCACCGATTTCCATCCCGATCGAAACACCGTCCTGATCGGTGTGCGGCACCAGGAAAATCATCGACGGATCGAGCGTTCCCATCTTCTCTTCGAAGTCATCCCAACTCATCGCCTGGGTGGCCTTGAATCCTCCTTCGGTCAGAGTCGTGGTCAGGTCTGATCGGTCCTCAGGGCTGACCTTGTCGCTCATGCTCCACAACACCGATTCGAGAGGCGTGATGCAATTGCGACCGGCGATGGGCTCTGATTGGAGGCGATACTCCCCCGCCAGCTCGACGAAGCTCGGATCGTGGGCGTGGCGTTCGATCACGTAGCGAACCCCCCAGAAGCCGGTTGGACAAATGGGGATCTCGCCAGGTCCGTGCCGCGTTTCGCAAGGCTGGCAGGTTCCCTCCAACACCACCTTCTTCCAGCTCTTGCAGAGCTTTCGCACCGTCGGTGGGCGCAGGGCATAGAACAACTCCACCGGGAGATAAGACTCGGGTGTGGCCGAGATGATCTGGACCCGGCCCTCGGCAAAGAACCGGTCGGTGATGCCGTGGTCGTTGACAAAGGTCTGGTGGAGCTCCTCACCGATCGTGGCCGCGTCGAAGAGGAGATCGAGGCTCGCCGGCGAGGTCAACGATTCGAAGGCATCGGGATCGTCGGCCACCGCCGTCAGAACGCCGATGAGCTGATCGATTCGAGGCCTCAGCCCGTCAACCGATCGCAGGGTCACACCGTCCTTGCAGATGACGGTCGCCGCCTTGTCGCCGGAATCGTTGCGGTTGACAACGATGGCCACATCGAACGTCTTCAGGTCCGACAATCCTCCGAGGCCGGCTCGCACGATCGTCTCGACCTCGATCTCGGGCCTTCCCAGTCGGGACGGACGGCTGGCCACGACGTCGGATCGGAACAGAGCCGTTTGCAGCACCCGGCCCTGGAAGTAGAGCGCGATGCGCCCGAACACCGGGCCTGGATCGGTTATCAACAACGTGAGCTCGGCCCGATCGGAGTCGCCGGTGACCGGGAGGGTGACATGGGTTCTTTGGGTTTCTTCCTGGTTGTCGGCGCAGACGAAAGCAACCTCGATTTGATTGGGTCCCTCCGGCAGGTCGTCGACCGGAACCGCCGGCGCCTCTGGGCGGGTGATTGATTCAGAGGAAAGGACACCGATCCACACCTCGAGGGAGTAGGCCTTGCCTGCCTCGAGGGCGACCTTGTGATCGACGCCGCCCTTCTTGATGGCGCCGTTCAACACTCGAACCTCGACTACTTCGTTCTCATGGTCACCGCGGGTTCCTCCATGTGAGCCGCCGTCCCCGTTGGCGGTGGCCATCTCCTCGGGAGGGGGCAGCTCCCCGGCGGCCGTGACCAGCATGGCCAGACCGGTCGCCTCGTGACTCTCGCCTTCGAAAGTGAATCGATCGTTGCGGATCGCATCCGACAGGTAGGACGCCAGAGCTCCCGCAAAGACCTTGCCGGATATCGTGAGTCCGGGGAGCAACTGGGATATCTCCTCGGATACATCGATCTCATAGTGACGGATACGTGAGAGCCGGTCGGCGAATCGAGCAATGGTTTCCGATATGCGGCTGTCTGCGACCAGCCGGTATGAGAGGGCGCTGTATCCGGCACCGTTGTTCGTGATCTCGGCGCGCTTCAAGGCGAAGTCGATCGGATCGTCGTGGGAGAGACCCTCGACCACGGCGTTGAGCCATCCGGGGTTCGAGTCGGGGGCTCCCGCCAGGTGGCATCCCCAGGCCCCGAACCGACTCGCCAGCCGGTCGGCGATTCGGGCGACCTCTGCTGGCTCGACGTCGACCGGCCCGAGAACGACGACCAAACCAGGCGAGACCTCGGGCACGATATCCATCGCGTCGGCCTCCGAGGCCGACCAGGGAACGAGCAATATCTCGCATCCTTCTCTCGCGTCAACCAGAGTCTGGAGTTGCGGCCACCACAACGAACCCTCGAGCTCACCACGCAGGCGCTCGGATCGTGCATCGTCGGCCAGGATCCCGATCCGCAACGGCCACCGCCATGAGAATTCACCCGCTCCTGGTTCGGCAAGAACGTAGGCGCTAACACCGCGCTCGGGCTCGGTCATCACCATTAGCCAGTCGTGCAATTCGCTCTGAATTCCGAAACCAGGATTCACCTGAAGCCTGACCGGGATCGCCCCGCCAGCTCTGGCAGCAACGGCAGGCGGCAACCACTCAAGGCTGCGGCGGGGCCGCTCCCAACGCACTGCCTTTTCGGTGTCGCTCAGGACATCTCGAAGGGCGGCCATCAAGTCACTTTGATAGACGAGTTCCGGGTGGGCTTCGAGGACGCCAGCCGCCACGATGGCGTCCGAGAACTGGCGGTCGATGAGCTGGGAACCCCAATCGCCGAGTGACTTCCTCACCTGAAAGAACGGGCTCGGTGTCCGAGGGCTGGTTGCCATCCGAAGCTCCTATCGACCTAACACGTCATACAGGTGCAATCCCACCTGATGCCAGCCAATCGGAGATGGGTTCGTCCCATCTCTCCCATCGCCTGGAAGGGGGATGTAGAGGTCATTCGGTTGGTCCACATTTTGGTCGATGCCGGGCCCGGATGAGGGGATCGTTGGCGATCGGAAGGTGCGCACTTTCCGGACTCGTCCGGAGGCGGTTCCCAGAACGCGGCTTTGAACCTGGCTTTGCGCAGAGGCAACGCCAGGGAGCGATCGCAAGCGTCTGTTGCCTTTCATGCGGTTGCCCCCCTGTATTCCTGGTCCGAACCACGGTTGAGGCAAGACAGTCCCCCAGCCGCAAGACAGATGTACCTCAGGGTTGTCTTTGGCGTGTCTCGCTGTTGAGCTGCCGCCCGAGCTCCGGAAGCGCTCATGTACGGCCGCCGTCGTTTCGCTAGATTCGTGTGCATGGCTCCTATCCGGATCCATCTACTCGGTGGGTTTCTGCTCGAGCACGACGGGCGCAACATGCCTCCCATCCCGTCGGCGGCGGGCCGATCTCTGTTCGCATATCTAGTCACCAACCGCGATCGGCGGCACACGAGGGACCTTGTTGCGGGCACTTTCTGGCCGGATCTCCCGGAGCAGGGAGCCCGGCGACGACTGAGCCAGGCCTGGTGGCAGATCCAGACCTCACTTCAAGATGTCAAGTCGGGTCACCCGTTCATCGAGGCCACCCTGTTCGACGTTGCGTTTGTTGCTACGGACTACTGGCTGGACATCGCCGAATTCGACCGCCAGATCAGCACCGCTGCCAAGCAGGCCGTAACCCGCGACCCGGCCGAGTCGGGATCACTGGAACAAGCCGTTGATCTCTATCGGGGCGAGTTCCTCGCCGGCTTCTACGACGACTGGACCCACTTCGAGAGAGAGCGGCTTCGCTCGCAGTATTTGGTGAGCCTGGAAAGACTCATCGCGCTGCACAAGAGCCGGGCCGACTATGAGACAGCCCAGTACTTCGCCCGACGATTGAGCTTGCATGACCCGCTGCGAGAGTCGGCTCATAGGGAGGTGATGAGGCTCAGCTTCCTGCTCGGCCACAGCAATGAGGCACTTCGACAATACGAGCGGTGTGCGGACATCCTTTCCGAGGAACTGGGGAGACGCCCCTCAACAGAAACCGAAGAGCTCCGCATCCACATCGCTCAGATGCGAGAAAAGGGTGAGAGCCCATTTGCTCCCACCATCAATGCTCCCCTTCTGAATGCGGCCCAGCGAATCCCCCTTGTGGGCCGAACCGAGGAGAGGAGCAGCATCCTCCGACGGATGGAGGACACGCTGCACGGCCGGGGGGGCGTGATCTTGGTCGAGGGGGAATCGGGCATTGGAAAGTCCAGACTCGTGGAGGAGTTGATCGACGATGCTCAGTGGCGCGGGCTGAGCCCCCTGCTGGCGACCTGTTCTGAAGCTGAGTTGCTTCACCCCTTGCAGGGTCTACGTCGGGCATTGCAAAGCGGATTGACCCGCCTTCGCTTCGATCAACTACAGGCAGTCTTGCATCGGAACACCCTCGCTGAGCTGGCCGAGTTGGTGCCTCACATCAGGGGCTGGCTCAACGACTCCGGGCTCGCTGCCGGCCCACCAGACGGCAACGCCCGAGAACAGCACCTACACACCATTCGCTCCGCGTTGTTCGCTCTTGCCGACCTCAACCCCATCGTGCTCTTTATCGACGACGCCCAATGGCTTGACGAAGAGTCGGCGGCCGTTCTGGCAGAACTCGCTCCTGATATCGCCGATCACGGTCTGCTGATCCAATTGAGCTACAGAGACAGCGAGGTCAGGGATCGGCCGGTGATGTGGCAGCGACTCCTCGACATCGACGCCAGGACCAACACCCAACGGATCAAAATCATTGCTCTCGACCTGGTCGAGTCAGGACGACTCGTGGAAGAGAGCTTGGGCGAAACCAAGGCAGACCCCGACCTGGTTGAGGGTCTGTACTTGGAAACCGGGGGCAATCCTCTCTTCATCCTCGAGTCTCTGCGAGGGTGGCATGAGAACACGCTGGAAGGGCTCGGGCACGAAAGCCTGGATCGAAGACTCACGCTCCCGCCCACCAGCGGTGTCACGAGCGTCATCAGCCGCCGGCTCCAATCGCTTTCGGCCCAAGCCAAGGCGGTCCTCGAAGCCACCGCCGTGCTGGGGGGTCAGGCAAGATCGCGGCTGGTGGCATCCATGACCGGCTTGCCAATGGCTACCACGGTCCAATCGGTGACAGATCTGGTCCGGCGGGGCCTGCTACGTGAGAACGTTGCGGGCTACGAGGTACCCCACGACCAGCTTCGGCGAGTGGTGTTGGGCGGGATCGACGGCGCCATGCTGAAGGTGATCCATGAGCGGGCCGCCAATGCAATCGAGACCGAACAGCCCGACCTCGTCGAGGACCTCGCCTATCACTTTTCGGCCAGCCACATCGCCGACAAGGCTTACCGCTACTCGCTTCTATCCGCGAGGAGAGCCGTTGCCCTGGGTGCCTACGACATCGCGGTGCGACAGTTCGAGAACGCTGCCCGTTGGGCGGTGGGCGACGAGCGCTACCCGGTCCTCACGGAATGGGAGGAAGCATTGGCGGTTCTCGGTCTACGAAGCGAGCAACACCGCATTCTCAACGAGTTGGCGGAGGTGGCAGTCGGTCCGGAAAAGAAAGCCGAGCTGGCCCGTCGACGGAGCCGGCTCTTCGCCGAGGAGGGCAATCACCGCCAGGCGGTGGAGGTTGCCAACCAGGCCCTCGTCGACAGCGAAGCGGGTGTGCCGCCGTTGCTGAAGGCGAGGTTGCTTCAGAACCTGGGATTGGTCATGGCCCGCTCGGGCCGGGCCCAGGAAGCCCTCCCCCATCTCGAAGCGGCCGTCGAAGTACTGGGCGACGATGTCGTTTCCAGAGCCGCCGCCCTGTGCGAGCTCGGCAACGTCCTCTGCGAGGTGCAGGAGTACCAGCGAGCCTCGGTTGCCTTGGCCGAGGCGAAGAGCCTCTACGAAGACATCGGCGACCTGCGAGGCACCGCCGAGGTCAACTCTCAACTGGCAATTGTGTCGATGGAGTTGGGTGACGGGGACACCGCCATCAGCCTCTATACCGCAGCACTGCAGATCTCCCGCGAGCTCGACTACCGCCGCGGTCAGGCCGTCAACCTCGCCAACCTGGCCAACGTCCTCTACACCCAGGGAAAGGTCGGCCCCGCTCTGGGCCATTACCAGGAGGCAGCCTCGATTTTCTCCGAGATCGGGAATCGACTGGGGGCGGCCCTCGTATCGACCAACGCAGCTTCGGTGAGATATCTGGTATTGGGAGATGCCTCGGTTGAGGCCGATATCCGACGCTCCCTCGCCTACTTCGAACAGGAAGACCATCGATGGGGGCAGGCATTCTGCCAGGAGCACCTGGCCACTATCAGCCAGGGCAGCGGCGACCTCGCAACGGCCCGCGATCTCATAAACCGGGGCCTTGCTCTCCTGGAAGGGGGAGGACACCGCTGGGTCGAGGTCCATCTCCGCCGGCTCGGTGTGGAAGTCGAACTCGAGGCCAACGAGCCCGACCAGGCGGCGCTCCAGGTCGAAATCGCACGCCGGCTTTGCGACGAGCTCGGTCTGGCCGATGTTGCTCCCACCATCGAAAGCCTCGATGCCCTCGTGAAACTGAGCTACGGGCAGGTGGACGAGGCCCTCATGTCCGCTCGACGAGCTACCAACCTTCTGCAGAGAGGGACCGAGTTGCCGCATCTGGTCTGGTTCAGGCGCTACTTGGTCGCCAAAGCTGCGGGAGCGGATACCGATGCGGTCGACTCCTTGGCCAGGTCAGTGGCGCTCCTTACCCGGGTTCTCGATTCGTTTGGAACCGATGATCGCCGCCTGGCCATTACACGGGCCCACCATGTTCGAGCGATCATCGAGGCGCGGGATCGAAGCTTTCCCCAGATCCAGGAAATTCGCCTCCCGCTGGCCGGGATTCCCCTCGGGCGATCGTTAAAGGGCGGGGACTGGACCCAGGTCCGCTGGACCGTGTCCGATCCCTCCGATTTCGACGTGCCCGACCCGGTCGGGCGGCGTCGGCTCAGAATCAGGCGTTTCCTCGATGAGGCGGCCCGGCAGGGCGCCGACCCCCGTATCGAGGATGTCGCCACCGCACTGGGGGTGAGCGTGGCCACGGTCCGCAGGGACGTGGCCGAACTCAGACGAGCGGGTTCCGGACTGAGCACCCGCGGCAGCCGTTAACGCCACGACCGTTGGTTGCCGGCATGAGCGCTTAGTTCGGCCAACTCCACCCTTTCCCACGAGATAGGGGTGAGACAAGCGTCCTGCATGCTCACCCACAGAAGAAGGAGGTCGAAAATGCGTCGAGTTCTGACGCTCGTAACCCTGGCAATAACCACCCTGCTCGTAACCGCGGCCCCGGCCCTGGCAAGCGTGGTCAACATTCATTGAATCAACCAAGCCGCCAGCAGGCGGCGGCCGCCTCGGACAGGTTCAACATTTAGCTCGTGGTGGACCCAGCGAATAAGCAGGCCAATCGGTCCCAGTCGACGGGGGAATGTCACTGGAGACCAGGGGCTGCTCCGGATCGCTAGGGGAGTCGGAGAACCCGTCCGGGGCGGCTGTTCCTATTGACGTGGTGCGTGGTGCGTAGGAACCCGTGGTGGGTGGTGCGTGGTGCGTTCCGTAAAAGCCTTCTCGTGATTGATATATCGCGTGTTTGAAACGCACCACACACCACGCACCACGCACCACGCTCTTTATGGTGCTTTCGGGTGGGGGATTAGGTACTCGGGGTCGTCCCACTGGATCCGGGCCTGGTCGACCGCCAACTTGTAGGTCGAATCGGCCGTCATGCGGTCCTTTACGCTCTGATGGATCCGGGGGTCGGGGGGCTCTTCGGGCCCGGACTTGAAGGCCTCGATCGTCCTGGTCCTGAAGGTGAGCAGCGCCCAGATCCAACCGGCCTTGTGGACCCGGCCCCGGGCATGGGTCGGATCGAGTTTGCAGGTCTTGGCGTAAGCCCGCGGCCGCAAGAGCAAACCCTCATCGAGGGCACGATCGGTCATCCATTTCAGCGACACCACGGACAACTCGACCTGGTCCTTGAAGCCACCACCCACATCGCTGTGGACACCGGCAAACCACACCTCCCGTAGGTCCGGAGTTGTCTTCGCGTCGGCGAGGTACTCCCGATAGGGTCGCCGGCGCTCGTCGATGGAGACTGCGTGTCGAACCACGCGGGCATTGGGGAGTTGCCGGGTGTAAAGCCATTGCGGATTCCACCGCAGTAGTCCGAGGGCCTTGACCGAGTCCCACAGCCCCAGGAAGTGGAGAGGAAGAGACAAGCTGCCCTCGCTCTCGACGGAGAAAGATTTGGCGAACCGATCGATCCTGTCCCAATCGTCCTTCTTCCAGGAGTTGCCTTTGGTGTAGGCGGACACGAGGTAATTGACGAGGTTCTCGGCCCCGCGTCTCATCAGTCCGCCCCGGTGAGCCATGCCAACCAGGGCGCGGGCCGTGTAGGCCCCTCGGCTAAAACCGAAAACATAGACACGGTCGCCGGGTTCATAGACCTGCATCAGGTAGGTGTACGCCTCGGCCATATTGACCTTGATTCCGAAGCCGAATGTGAGTCCGAGCAGCTTGGTCAGGGCTCTTCCCCACGACGTCCAGGCGCCCTGGGCGCCGAAGGTACCAACCCCGGGGTCGTAGAAGGCGACCTGACGTTCCGGGTCTGAGAGGTCGAGCATCTCATAGAGGTTCACCACGTTCGAGGTGCCCCGGGCCTTGATCTGGTTGCCAGTGCCATCGAGGCACAAAACGATGTTCTTGGCCATGACGATCTCCTGACTTATTTGCTAGCGGAATTGGACGGGCCCTGTCGAACGGAGCGAGCCTCGTTCGTCTACTAGGCAGATTGGTCGACGGAAAGGCCGTCCGACCCCGTAATCGGAAGGAGTTGCGATGGCAGCCAAGGTAATCCACTTCGAAGTGGTGGGTAAGGACGCCGGGGCCTTGCAGAAGTTCTACAGCGAAGTCTTCGACTGGAAACTCGACACGAACAGCCCGAGCGGATACGGCATGGTGGCTCCCGAGGTTGGACTGGCCGGCGGCATCGGTGGGACCCCGGACGGCTCGGCCGGGCACGTGACGTTCTACGTGCAGACCGATGATCCCAAGGCAACACTCGAAAAGGTCGAGCGACTCGGCGGCAAGGTCGTGATGCCGTTGACCGAGATCGCGCCAGAGACGACCATCGCTCTCTTCGCCGACCCCGAAGGTCACGTCATCGGGCTGATGTAGCCCACCGACATCCGTCGTCCGCAGCCAGAGCGACCACCACCGACTGATGGGTGGTCGCTCTGGCTTGTCGTTCAACCCTTGGCTGTCGTTCGATCTTTTGCTGGGCTCGTTTCCGGAGCCAGAGCAGCCTCAGCCGCTCGGAGTGCACCTGGTAGGTCGAGATCCTCCCCTGCTCTGATCTCCCTGTTGCGGTCGCTGACATCCATTCTCAGGACGAGCTTCTCGCGAAGTTCGTTGGCGAAGTTGCGATCCACCGGTGGTCGCTCGCCTCCCAGATCGTTGTAGATCTTCTCGGCCGCGCCCCACAAACGGGCCGCCGGGTTGACCTTGTCCTGGGCTGCGGGCGGCGTCGAGGGAGCGCAGAGGCGGAAAGCGTTCCATCAACCCGTCGGCAGCCACCTGGTAGATGTGATCGTCCGAGGGGAAGTCCTTGAGGCGGTGCCGGCCGAGATCGACGAGCGAGAAGTTCTGGCGGCCCCCGACGAGGCGGGCGGTGGTGGATGAAACCAGTATCTGACCGCCGTGACCGGCGGCCGCAATCCGGGCACCACGGTGGACGTCGATACCGAGGTAACGGTCGCCAACCAGGGTTGCTTCGCCAGTGTGAAGGCCCATCCGCACTCTGACGATGGCGTGGTCGGGCCAGGCATGTGCGGCCAGTTCGCGCTGCGCCCCTACGGCCCCGGCCACGGCAGAGACCGCCGACGGAAAGACGGCGAAGAAGCCGCCACCGGCCGTGTCCACCTCGGCTCCGCCACCCCGGCTGATCGCACTGCGAACGATCGCGTGGTGTGCCTCGATGAGTGTGGAGTAGCGGTCCCCGAGCTGGCGCAGCAGAGCCGTCGACCCTTCGATGTCTGTGAAGAGATACGTGACAGTGCCCTGCGGAAGCGAGGACTCCCCTTCCTCCCGGTCGAGGAAGCGCTCGCTGATCAGAACCGCCAGATCCTCCGACACCAACTGCCCCAGCTCTTCTGGAGTCGAGAAAGTTCGGTAACTGAGCTCGGCGTCCGACATGATCTCTCCGAGGAACCGGGTCAAGCCGGGTTGGCGGCCCGGGGAAGGCTCCTTCACGTAGATGAGGCGAGGCCTCTCCTTCCATTCCGCGAACTCTTCTTCGATGCCCGTGGGGCCGCCGCCCTCGGCGGCCCAGCCGATGCTCTCCCAGTAGATGCCGACGAAAACGTCGCTTTGGTCGAGATATGAGAGGTATACGTCGCGAGGTGAGTGATCACGAGCGCCTACCTCGAACATGATCGGGGTCAGCCGCAGCTGCTCGATCGCCTCCCGGGCGTACTGGCGTTCTGCGGCGAGTTCTTCAAGAGTCGAACTCACGAAGATTCTGAGCCGACGATCTGGGGTCGTAATCACTGTTTGGGCGACTTCAGCTGGCGGGCTGATCCGCCTGTCGTCGACGACCGAGTCCGAGCGCCTCCATGTCGGCATGGTCGAGATCGTCACCGGGAATCACTGCCACCCTCGCGTTTGTTGCAGCCCGGAGCGTGGCCATCCGAAGCCCGGATCCAAGTGCCGCCTGCTCACCCACGATCGCTCCCGGGCCCACCTCGGCCACTTCGGCACCGTCGATCTCGACCACCAGCAACCCGTCGAGCAGCAGGAATACCTCAGTGCTGTGCTGACCCTGGCTGACGAGAATCTCACCTTCTCGCAGGCTTCGCCTCGCCACGTTCCGGTCCTTCATGATCAAATTGGAGAGGCGTCTTTCACAATCCGATTCGACCTCGACGACCATGACCGGACTGTCGGGCCCGCCCCATGGTGTGTTCTCCTCCGGAGATCCGTACCAGTCGGCGAAGTCCATGATGGCGGACTTCTCGACGAGGCGTTGCTCCTCGTTGTAGACCCAATGGCGGGGAATGGCGCTGGCACCGGTCATCCGATGGCTGCAGGTCCCGTCCGGAAAGATGGTCAGAGTCAGGGTCGTCCATACCGGAGGGGCCACAAGCCGAATACGGTTGGTCCCGGCGATACGCCGGGGCGACGGCAGCGAGGTCCGGCCTCCCACGGTCTGGACGAAGGTGATTCCGCCGCCGTCGCTGAACGGTTCGGGCCGCAGGACCGGATATAGGACCGGTGTGAACCTGAGCCGGGCCGGGCCGAAGTGAACTTCGCTCCCCGAGATCATTCCCTTCCCGAGGTGGCCCCATCGCACCGCCTGACCATCCTCGACCTCGATGAAGGCGTTGAGATGGTTGGCGAACCGGAAGGCTCCTTGCTCCCCCATCTTCTCGAGATCATCGATCCGATCTGGAGGCGGTGGGTCATATCTGGTCACGCCCAACTCGAAGGGCAACGAGATGATTCCCTGCACTGCCTGCGAGGGAAGCCATGAGACGGAGGTAACGCTTCTCTCAAACCTCATAAGGGGCTCCTCGACTAGAAGAAGACTCGTCCGCCAGGGCGGTCGCGAGGCACGGAGCCGCACTTAGCTGGAGGGCACTCTCCGCTTCGGGTTCGCCCGTCAAAGAGCCGCGCCCTTCGCCTCGGCAGTTGAGGCTACTACCGGCGCTGGGAGGCTGGGCGCCGCGCAACCCCAGCCTCGTCTGGCGCGGCGAGTTGCTCCTGGTGTCGATCGTCCGCGCCAAAACGAGGGTTTGGGAGCGTTCGCCAGAACCTCCGAGGACCTCCATCGAGGCGTAGCATCCGCTGCTCATTGATTCATCCCCTAGATGAACAGGATGAGAGGTTTCGAACATGCTGAATGAGTTCCGTGTCCATGCGACCCTGCCGGCCGTAGATCTCGAACGGGCCAAGCGTTTCTATCGGGAGACTCTTGGCTTCGAGCTTGAGTCCGAGAATCCGGCCGCGGCCTTCTTCGTAAGTGCCGGTGGCACCCGGTTCGTGGTGTTCGCTACTCCTAATCCCGAGCGGGCCGGCCACACCCAGGCCGGATGGGAGGTCACCGACATCGGGAAGGTGGTCACGGACTTGAAGACTCTTGGGGTCGTCTTCGAGGAGTACGACTTTCCCGGCCTCAAGACGGTCGAGAGCATCGCCGACAACCCCGCCGGTCGGGCCGCCTGGTTCAAGGACTCCGAGGGCAACACCCTCGGATTGATCCAGATTTCCGGGTAGAGACTTGCCGATCTAACCGTTTGTTGCCTGATCGAACTCGGCTACGTAGATGGAGATCAGGTCGAGCGCCTCCGGCGTCAGCCGTGGCGTAGATACCCCACCCACAATTCGATAGAGCTGATCAAACCCGCCGGGATGCTCGGCGTCCGACCACGTCAGAAACCTGTCATAGGCGTTAGGCCCGAATTCCGAGAAATTGAAGGTGTGGATGAGGTCGGTGATTCGGCCGTCAGAAATCGTGAAGTTGAAACCTCCTGCAATCGGCGGATAGCCAACGATTCTGCGGGTTGGTGGTCGTCATGTAGGTGCAAACGACCAGCGCTGGCGGTCCAGCAGCCATCCATCCCAGCAGCCGTTGGCGACGACGTTGGGACCGCCACTGGTTGGCGAGCACCCCGCGGGCGATCCCATAGAGCCAGGGTCGCACCGTGGACCAATCGATCTCGTCTGCCCGACGGGAGGCGATCGCAAAGACGTCGGCAGCGGCGTCTTCAGCCTCGTTGCGACCGATCCGGCAGGCGCAGTAAGCCAGAACCTCGTCGGAGTGACTTCGGAAGAGCTCCTGGAGTCATGTGTTGCCCGTGTCGTCGGTCATTCCCGGCCCGAGATCGCTTGAGTGATCGCCACTAAGTTGTCCACCCAACCGCGGATCCTGACACGTGCCCGGGCACCTTGTCGGACGCGGCACCGGAGCTAGCTCCCATAGACTCGACGGGTGCTGGAGCGGTTGCGAGCCCATCCCGGTTTGGTTGCCGTTGTCGGTGTCTATTACTTCGGGTTCCTGGCCCTGGGACTCGCCACCGGAAACACGCAGGTTCCCTACTACGCGGCCTTCATGGGGGTGCTCCTGGCGCTAGCCGCCTATTGGGACTCTCGCCGTCACTTCTCCAATCTGGTGCTGTGGGGATTGGCGCTGTGGGGTGCGTTGCACATGGCCGGAGGCATGATCCCGCTCTCCGGCCATCGAGTCCTTTACAACTTTTGGCTGCTGCCCTTCGTCCGCTTCGACCATGTCGTACACGCCGTCGGCTTCGGCTTTGCGGGTATGGCATTCTGGGAATCGGTCCGACACACCGTTGATCGGATCGTTGCTTCGGGAGCGGCAATCACCATGATGGGTGGCCTTGGCTTCGGCGCCCTCAACGAGATGGCGGAGTTCCTAATTACGCGAGTGGTCCCTGACACGAACATCGGAGAGTTCGAGAACACCGGCTGGGACCTGGTCGCCAACACCGTCGGCGCCGGCTTGGCGGCGCTGTGGGTACGCCGACAATGGACCCGTCAAGGAACCCGAAAGTCCCTTTTGGACGAACCTACGGCATCAATCCCGACAGCAGATCGATGACCTGTTGCAGGATCGCCGGGGTCTCGACTGTGTCGGCGGTTGTCGACTTGATCGTTCTGTCACCGACCTCGGCTGTGACCTCATAGAAGAAGAAGTCACAGCAGACGCCCTCAGGAGGCACGTATGTCTCCAGGAGCGCAGCGAATTCGGGACTCGCAACCATGTTGTGAAGGGTGGCGAGCTCTGCCTCGGGAAGGACCGACTCGCGCGCGGCATCTGCATCGTCGACCACAGTGACGACCCCGTCACTTTGCACGGTGACAGTGGTGGTAAAGCCGGCAAAT
>JANMST010000293.1:0-5899 GCA_031389635.1 Acidimicrobiia bacterium
CGGTCCTCGTGGGGCAGGTATTTCAATCTCGCAACCGGGCTATCCGATCGTAAAAGCCACCTCGGTCAGAGTCTGATTGCCACTTTGCTCGATGGCCAGCACTTCCGCCTTGTAGGCGCCCGGCGTCGTCAGGAATCCGGCCGGTACGGCGAGCCTGGTGACGTTGGCAGGAACCTTGGCCGACAGGACCCTGGTGGGGTCATCCTCCGAAAACACGAGCACTTGATAGGCCACGATTCGGATCCCGGCTGGAGCCGTCACGGGCTTCCATTCCAACACCAAACGGTTGGGGCGGACCGTGGAACCTTCCAGCGGTGAAACCACTACCGGTCCCGCCGGGAAATCGTGGGTCAGTGTGACAGTGCTCATCATCCTGACGCCGTCGATGGTGACACCTGCGAATGTGTAGTCGCCGGCCGGGAACAGCTTCTTGAACTCATCGAGCGGAAACTCGGTGAACGGTGGCTCACTCGACTCGGAGAACAGTTCAGTTAGGCCGTAGCCCTCAAGGACGCCATGGTTGACCACGTCGAGGATCTTGGTCCCGTTGGGATCCCTCAACGAAATTTCCCGCCAAGGCTCGTGATCGAGATCGATCTGAAGCCCGGCGTCACCGTCCGTGGAATTGATCTCGACCCGCAGTTGGGCTCGCTTGAACTCGACGGTTACCGATTGGGAAGCGGCCGCGGTCAGGCTGACCGCCATCGCTAACAAGGCCAATAGGGCCACGACAATACGTTTCATGATTTAGTCGCTCCTGGTTCTGCTCATCGCTGAGCGTGATTGCGACCGGCCGGTCTGATTGACGTCAATGTACAAAACTCGACCTGACTGCCACCTGAAACGGCCAGCACGCCAAACTGCGAAACGAGTCCGCCGAGAGAGCATTTGCCGCCGGAAAGCGCCAACCCAATTTCGGTAAGCTAGGCGACGTCCGCACTCTGGTGACCTCCCGGTCGGGTTGCGTGCGGGGCGGGGTTGCCTCGCTCCCTCATTTGAAGTCGGGACAGGGCCGTTCTCAAGACTGCAATCGGCGTGCGAAGACGTCGTTTTCGACGTCCGACGCACACCAACACACGTTCACATAACGGCGAGCTGGCGAATGCTGGTTGATAGTGAGCAGTACCAGGCCGAGCCGGTGCTACGTAGAAACGTCAGTCGCTCGGCGCTGGGTGCGTCGTTTGACCCGGTTATTGGTCGTAATTGCTGGACATGCGGGGAATAAATCCCTGTTCGGCAATTTCACTTCGCTCGGCGATGTGAACATTGACCAGGGATGGCAGACCTGAAGCCAGGGCGCGGTCGAGGGCGGGTCGCAAGTCGGAGGCATCGGTCACCAGTTCTCCATAGCCACCGAGGCCACGCACGACCTCGTGATACGGGCGGCGTCCGAGATCGGCGGCGACAACTCTCTCCGGATAGAGCATCGTGTGAAAGGTCTTGATGTTGCCCCAGACCCCGTCATTACCGACGACGCCGACTACGGGCAAACCCATCCTGATGAAGGTGTCGAACTCGAAGCCATTGAATCCGAAGGCTCCGTCGCCATAGACGATGCCAACCAACTTCTCCGGAAACGCCACCTTCGCCGCCAGAGCGAACGGAGCACCGGTACCCAGCGTTCCGAAGGGTCCCGGATCCAGCACGTGGCCGGGATGGGAAATCTGTAGCCAACGGGCGGTGGTGGAGACGATGTCGCCGCCATCGACGGCCACGATCGCATCGGGACCGAAGAACTCGCCGACATCTCGCCCGAACCGCTGGGGGTTGACGGGTGCCGACGGGGCGGACTCCGCCTCTCCTTCCAACTCCTGGCGACGGGATCGTTCGATTTCGCCGATCTCATCGGCCCAGGCGCGATCGGTGCCACCGTGAAAGTCTGGAAGGTCGGCAATTTGACCGACCACCGTCATGGGGTCGGCCACGATCCCGACGTCGACCGATCGGTTCCACCCGATCTTGTTCGCGTCGAGGTCGACATGCACGACGGTGGCGCTCGGGTTGACCCGCTCGCCGTAGTTCGTTCGGAAGTCCCAGTCGACGCCGAGAGCGATGAGGAGATCGCAGGTGGCCATGGCCTGGGAGCGGGCGTGGTTGCCAAGCAGTGGATGACCGTGCGGCAGCGACCCGCGGGCGCGACTGTTGAGATAGGTCGGAGCGTTCATCGCCTCGGCCAACTCGGTGAGACGGTTTTCTGATCCATCGGGCGACCCCGCCCCGGCGAAGATGACGGGGCGTGACGAATTCTTGATGGCGGCAACGATCAGATCGAGCCCGGCCTGGTCGGCCCCCTGGCCACTCCGGGATCGGTAACCGGTGGGCCACACGACTGCATCCTCATCGATCATGTCGAACTGGACATCCATCGGGACGTCGAGAAAAACTGGAGCACCGCGGCCTGAGAAGGCGTGACGTGCGGCCGTGGCGATGTAGTCGGCGAGGCGACCTACCTCCCAGGCGGTAGCGGCCCAGGCGGTGATGCCCTGGAAGAGGAGCGGATGATTCATCTCCTGAAGGCCCCCCTTGAGTTCCTGGCGGATGAAGTGTCGTCCACCGATGAGGAGCATCGGCGTTCGGGCGAACCAGGCGGTGGCCACCCCTGTGATGGAGTCGGTAACGCCGGGGCCGGCCGTCACCACCGCCACCCCGAGCTTGCCAGTCAGCCGGGTGTAGGCCTCGGCGGCGTGGGCTGCTGCCTGCTCATGGCGCACGTCGACGATCTTGATTCCCTCTTGGACGCAGCCGTCCAGGATGGCAACGATGTGACCCCCCGACAGGGTGAAGATGGTGTCGACCCCCTCGGCCTTGAGCGCCCGGGCGATGATCTGGCCGCCATGAATCTTCATGTGATGAGGTTATGCGTAATGCGTGGTGCGTGGTGCGTTTGAGGGAAGAGAAGCGTTTGAGTTTCGAGGTTTGAGGTCTTGAAGCCACCAGTCACGACTCACAACTCGCGCGACATCCAGATCGAGTCGTCTTCTCTGAAGCCGTGGCGGGTGTAGAAGGCGCGGACCTTGGTGTTGGGGCGTTCGGTTTCGAGGAACATGCGGGTCAGGCCTCTCTGGCGGAGGTCGTCGAGGACTTCTTCGAACGCGGCGCCCCCTATGCCTTGTCCTCTCGGGCGGATGTAGATCTCGTCGAGCAAGACATCTCGTCCGCCAGACTCGATCGAATAGCCCCAGGTGACGACGGCGTAGCCGTTGGCTGGCTGTCCGAAGACGTAGACGACCCCGAGGGTGTCGTCGAGGAGTAGCGGAGTAAGCGAAGCCCGGACCCTGGTGTCGTCGTGAGAATGGCCATCCACCTTGTTGAACTCTGCCGAGAGGGCGGCCAGCAGGTCAAGGTCTTCGAACCGCGCCGGCCTGATCATCGGTCGTTGCGGATCAGGTCTTCGTAGGTCTCACGAGCGAACACCAGCCGCGCCCCACCTTCGGCGACAAAAACCACTGCCGGTCTCGGCACTTTGTTGTAGTTCGACCCCATCGAGTGGCCGTACGCACCGGTCACCGGAGTTGCAAGGAGGTCTCCGACCATGAGGTCGTCGGGGACAGATCCCTCTCGAACGAGGACGTCACCCGACTCGCAGTGTTTGCCGACGACCCGAACCCTGAGAGAGCGGTCCGCCTTCACCGCTCTCGGCAGGAAAGTCTCGTATCCACTTCCGTAGAGCACCGGTCGAGGGTTGTCACTCATGCCGCCGTCGACAGCGACGTAGTTGCGGATTCCCGGAATCTCCTTGATGGTTCCGACGGTGTAGAGGGTCACAGCCGCTCCGGCCACGATCGCCCGCCCTGGTTCCACCGAGAGGGCAGCGTTGATACCTGCCTCCCGTGCCGCGGTCTTGAGGATGCGGGCGTAGTGGGCGATCGAGGGCGCTTCTTCGTCTTCGACGTAGGCCACGCCCAAGCCGCCACCCATCGAGAGTTCCTCGATGCCGTGGGACTTCACGAAACCCCCCACCGCGGCCAGGGCCGCCGCGAAGGAATCGACCACGAATACCTGAGATCCGATGTGGAGATGGATCCCCCTCAGGCGTATCCCGGGGTGGGAGCGGGCGGCGACAATGGCCGCGGCCGCGGCGCCGGTCGAGAGAGTGAAACCGAACTTGGAGTCATCCTGTCCGGTGGCCACGTAGTGATGGGTGTGGGCTTCGATCCCCGGCGTGATCCGCAAAAGGACGTCGAAAACATGGCCGGTCCGGTCGTGGACACTCCGAATTCGATCGAACTCGTCAAAGCTGTCGACGACCAAGCGCCCTACTCCGGCGGCGGCGGCCTGTTCGATCTCGGCTTCGCTCTTGTTGTTGCCGTGCATGACCAGCCGATCTCCCGGAACCCCGGCCTCGAGGGCGACGAACATCTCGCCGCCCGTGGCTACGTCGATCTTCATCTGTTCCTCGTGGGCCAGGCGGGCCATCGCCAAACACAGGAACGCCTTGCTGGCATAGACCGCCCCCTCCCCGAAAGCATCCCGGGCCTGGCGACAGCGCGACCGCAAATGAAGCTCGTCGTAAACAAAGAGGGGTGTCCCGAACTGAGCGGCCAGGTCCAGGGTCGAGCACCCGCCGATCAGCAACTCCCCCGCTGGTCCTTCCTCCGCTGTGTCGGGCAGAAGCGACCATGGAATCGAAGACATGACCTATTTGTATCAGGTCTGAACGAGGCCCCAATCACATGATGGAGAAGCGGAGGACGGTCGTCGGCCTATCTGCCGGTCAACAGCTTCAACGCACCCGCCATGACACGGGAAGGTCGCCCGGATCTTGCCTCGCCTCGATCAATCGCCGGCACGAGGCGCGAGGCCGCGTTGGCTCCGATCCACCTCAGCGGCTCCGGCTCCCATTGCTTGGATCGATGACCGACCCAGGGAAGCCGGATGAGATCCGTGTCCTTCTCGAGAACCAGATCGGCCAGCGTCCGCCCTCCCAGGTTGGAAGCGGCGACACCGTCGCCTACATATCCGCCGGCATGGCCCATCCCGGTCTCCTTGTCGAAACGCACCGATGGCTGCCAGTCTCGCGGAACTGCCACCGCTCCTCCCCAGCGATGAGTGATGGCGGCGTCGCCGAGTTCGGGGAAAAGGTCCCAGAGAATTCTGGCGACTGCATCATGAACGGACGATTGCTGTTCGTAGGTGGGATCCATTCTTGATCGGAAGTGATAGCGAGCTCCTCGACCACCAAAGGCGAGGCGACCGTCGAGCGTGCGCTGACCGTAGATGATCAAGCGGCGGGCATCGTTGAACGTAGGGCGATCCTCGAAACCGACCTTCTCCCAGAACGCCGATGGGAGAGGTTCGGTGGCGATCATCAACGAATAGACCGGGATGTAGGTACGGCTTTGACCCGGCAGCTGAACGGTGAACGCTTCGGTGCACCTCAGCACGACATCGGCTGTGACAACCCCGCGGTTGGTCATCACCATCCTCGGCTCGATCGCCTCGGCCCGGGTCTGTTCGAAGATCGAAACCCCTAACCCTTCGACGACCCGTGCCAGGCCACGGGCAAGCCGCGCCGGATGCAAGGCAGCGCCATGAGGTGTGTACAGGGCTCCCTGGGATCCGGCCACGCGAGCGCTTTCCGATAGCTCGTTCGGCCCCAGCCACCGGAAGTCGTCCTGCCCGAATCCCCACGACCTTGCGTGTTGGATCAGATTGTGAACGGACACGAACTGGGCGGTGTTGGTGGCGAAGGTGAGGATCCCACCCTTGTGAAAGTGACAGTCGATCCCTTCGGCGGCCGCCACCTTCCCGACCTCATCCACCGTGGAGAACATCTCCCGCATGAGGGCCATCACCGGGCCCCGTCCGTGTCGCTTGGCCAAACGGTCCTTGTCACCGGCCATTTCCCCGAGGCACCAACCGCCGTTGCGTCCAGAGGCACCGAAGCCGGCGATCTCGC
>JANMST010000524.1:0-10398 GCA_031389635.1 Acidimicrobiia bacterium
CTCGACCGAAGTCAGGTTGCGGAATACGTAGGCCGAGAACACACCGTCGAACGAGGCCGAGTTGAACGGCAGCTGCTCGCCCACCCCGACAGCTTTCGCCTGCATGGGGCTCAAAGTAAGCATCGCAGCCACCGGATCGAGAGCCACAACGTCGCTGTTGGGAAAAAGCGGCGCCGCCGCGCCCGTGCCGCTTCCGAGGTCAAGCACACGTCCGACCGGCAAAAGGCGCACCGCCGATTGTCTCCAGGCTTGCTCCCGTCCCATCGAGAGGATGCGGTTGATGAGGTCGTATCGTTTGGCGATCCGACTGAAGATGGCGTCGCTTTGTTCGCTCACGCTCAGGACGGCGATGACTTGATGCGCTCGAAACCGAGGTAGGGAACCACGGCCTTCGGCATCGCCACGCTTCCGTCGGCTTCCTGGTAGTTCTCGAGAATCGCAAGGATCATCCGGCCGATCGCCACCGCCGTTCCGTTGAGGGTGTGGACCAACTGATTGCCATTCTCGGCCCGATAGCGAACTTTGAGGCGTCGAGCCTGATAGTCCGTGGTGTTTGAGCAAGATGTGATCTCGCGATAGGTGCCCTGCGATGGAAACCACGCCTCGATGTCGAATTTCTTGGCGGCTGATGCCCCGAGATCGCCGGCGGCTACGTTGACTACCCGGTAGGGCAACTCGAGACCTTTGACGATTTCCTCTTCGATCGACAGCAAGCGGTCGTGCTCTTCACGAGAATTCTCGGGCCGGGCGAACACGAACATTTCGACCTTGTCGAACTGGTGCACCCGGAACAGTCCCTGGGTATCGCGGCCGTACGACCCCGCTTCCCGCCGGAAGCAGGAGGAGAACCCGGCGTACCGGGCGGGGAGCGACTCCAGAATCTCATCGGCGTGATAGGCCGCCAGCGGAACTTCCGAGGTCCCGACGAGGTAGAGGTCGTCGGCGGGAACCGCGTAGACCTGCTCACGATCGGCCGGGAAGAAGCCGGTGCCGTAAAGCGCCTGCTCCCTGACCAACACCGGCGGAGCCATCGGAGTAAAGCCGTGGGCCAGCAAGTGATCGAAGACGTAGCGAACGAGAGCGAACTCAAGAAGAACCGCCTGACCCTTCAGGTAACCGAAACGGCTTCCCGAAACCTTGGCGCCACGATCCATGTCGACCAGATCGAGGCTGGAACCGATGGTCGTGAAGTCCGACGGAGCGAAGTCGAACACGGGCGGCGTGCCGACTCGCTTGATCTCTTGATTGTCGGCGTCGGTGGTGCCATCGGCGGCGGTGTCGTCGACCAGGTTGGGGATGGTCGCCCAGATCTGGTTGAACTGCTCGGCCAGTTCCTCAGCCTCGGCGTCAAGTCGCTTGTAGTCCTCCGCCAACTGGGCAACCCGGGCAATGGCCGCTTCTTTCTCGGGACCGCCCAGCTTTGCGATCTCACGCCCCGCTCCCTTCTGCAAGGCCCTGGCCTCTTCGGATTGTTGGCGAACCTGTCGAACCTGTTCGTCGAGTCGAACGAGGTTGACCAGGTCGAGGTCGACGCCCCGCCGCCGTAGTGATTGTGTGAGGCGATCCAGGTCGGTCCGGAGAATGTTCGGATCTATCACGAGGACCGATGGTACGCCGGTCAGCCGGTCGGCTCGTTGACAATAAAAGTAAGCGTTATCGAATTGTTGGTGGGATCACCGTCGGCAACACTGAGACTCAGGGCCACCCCGAGTTGATAGGTCTGGCCCGGCACCACTACCAGGCTGTCGAAGGTCACGGTGGTCTGTCCACCTGGTGCCAGCTCGGGGACCTCAATAGTCCGATTCTCGGCGCCCTCGATGCTGAGAAGCTCGAGGTTCAAAACCTGCGCGGGAGCATCGGCATTGCCGCGGTTGGCGACGACCACATCGACAGAGATCGAATCGGCGGAACTGACGACCAGATCACCGTTCGGGTTGGTTACTAGTTCGGGCTGCGAGGTCACCTGCCCTACTGCCAGATCGGCTCGCAGAGCCAGCAAGCTGTTCTGGGCACCTGATGCGGTCGCGTACAGACGGGCGAGCGACACAGGCGTGATCGTGTCCGGCAGGAAGCGGAGCCCGGGCATGGCGGCGATCGGATCGGGAACCTCAGGACGGTCGAGTTCCTCCAGAAACCGCAGGTAGAGAACATCTCCGGCGGATACCTGTTGCAGGCCTGCGTAGATGCGCTCCTCACCGGTCCCGCCTTCATCGGCCATCTCGATGACCCCTTCAGCGAAGGTGACGACGCCGCTTCGCCAGGTGGAGACGGTCAAGCGATAGAGCGAGGCTGCTCCCACCAGGTGCCCACTCTCGGGAGGCTCGGAGACGACCGCGCCGGCGCTGTCGAGAGCAGCCAGAACCGAGTCGGTGATGGTCTGGAACTGGGCCCGATCGATCGTGGCGATGCCTTCCGACAGGGAACCGAAGGCGGCGGACGATGTCACCAGTTGATTGGCGCTCTGGCGGATGTCATCGAGATGGTTGACGGCAGCCGTGGCCTGGTCGTTGATACGCGCCAGAACCAGCGCCGCCAGGACCACCGCGCTCAACAGAAGCGGCCACAGGAAGCGCCGCCGCCGAGAGCGGGGGCGATCGGTGATCACGTTGTGGGCGAAGGGGGACTTGAACCCCCACGTCCTTGCGGACACAGGAACCTGAATCCTGCGCGTCTGCCAATTCCGCCACTCGCCCAAGCGGAAACCCGTCGTGAAAAGACAGGCTTCAAGCTGAATGGTACCCAGAGCGGGCGGAAGGCGGAAGTTGACTCGGTGGCCTCAAGCCTTAGGACGAGAACCCGCAGGGTCCCACTACCGTTTCTTCACAATGAAGCTCGCCCGCCAATTGGAGCGACGGCTTGAAGACGCCCTCGACGGCCTGGCCGGACGAATCTTCAGGGGCGGCCTTCAGCTGCCGGAACTGACCGCACGGCTTGCCCGGGAGGCCGAACTCGCCGAGTTCAAGACTCCGGCCGGGCCTGCCACGGCCAACCAGTTCCGCCTGTTGATTAACCCCGCCAACCTCGAGGGAGGGTCGGAGCGGGTCTCCACCGAACTGTCCGAGGCTTTCGCTGCCCACGCCGCCGAGAGGGGTTGGCGGTTGCAGGGTCCGGTAGCCGTGACGATCGGACCGAGCACCTCGGTTGGGGTTGGCTCGGCGACGTGCGAGGCCGCAGTGGTACCGGGCCAACTCTCCTCCTGGGCGACCCTCATGGATCGGAACGGAGGAGTCGTGCAGATCCGACCCAACCGGGCCCTGATCGGGCGGTCGCCGGACGCCGATGTTGTGATCAGCGCCCCCGAAGTCAGCCGTCTCCATGCCCTCATCTATCGCCAGGATGGGGAGGCCTACGTGGTCGACCGGGCCTCCGCCAACGGCACCGAGATCGACGGTGTTGCCGTCAAGAAGTCACCTATCCGACTCCCCGATGGATCTGTGTTGACCCTCGCCAACCTCGACTTCCGATTCCAAAAGTCATGACGGGATCGAGATTCGAGGTTCGAGGTTCGAGGTTTGAGGTTCATCGAGATCCACCGGTTCGGTCCAGAGGGTTCATTTGCCGCTGGAGTTCTCGCACCCCCCCCTCGATCGCCCAAAGCGGCGATCGGTCCCCCCTCAAGAGGGGGGACAGGTCCAGGGTTCGTACGCACCACCCACCACTCACCACTCGTGTCTTATGCCTGAGCTGATCCTCACCATTCTGCGGCTGATCTTCCTGGCTTTGATCTATCTGTTCATTTGGCAGGTAGTCAGGGCTCTCGCTCGGCACATCGGGTACACGCGGTCGGACAACACCAGGAAGATGAGCAACCGGGTGACGGTGGTGCGATCTGATACCCAGGCGGGGCTGTCTTTCCAGGTCACTACCGCCACAGTCGTCGGGAGAAGCGACCAATCCGACGTGATTCTGGAGGATCCCTACGCTTCTGAATTCCATTTTCGGCTGGTGGCGCAAGACGGCACCCTGACAGTGTCGGATCTAGGCAGCACCAACGGGACATATGTCAATGGAAGACGGATCACGACTCCAACCAACCTCCGCAGGGGCGACGCTTTGCAGGTAGGAAAGACCGTGATGGAGGTCAAGTGAAGTACCAGTGGGCGGCCGGCACCCATAAGGGCCGGGTTCGCAACAACAACGAGGATTCCTTTGCTCCCGAGACCTCCGGACGCAGCACGGGCCCGGTGGTGCTGATGGTGGCGGACGGGATGGGCGGAGCCATCGGCGGCGAGATCGCCTCCCAGCTCGCGGTCGAGCATGCTTCCGTCGGTTCGGGGTCGCCGATCGAACGGGTGATCAGAGCGAACGAAGCGGTAGTCAAACGCACCCTGAGCGAACCTGGCCTGGCCGGGATGGGAACGACTCTTACGCTCGCTGAGTTTGGAGAGGATGGATCCGTCAATCTCGCCCATGTCGGCGACAGCCGCGCCTACCTCATTCATCAGGGCCTGTTCGAACAGCTCACCGACGACCACACCGTCGTCGCCGAACAGCTCGCCGCCGGTCATATATCGCCGGCCGACGCCGTCACCCATCCCCAGCGCAGCATGTTGACCCGGGTGTTGGGGATCTCGCCCGATGTCGAAGTCGACTCGATCACGTTTGATTCGGCGGCCGGCGACCGGCTGCTGATCTGCTCGGATGGTCTCACCAACATGGTCGAAGACGAACGCGTTGCCCAACTGCTGGCGAAAGGCAGCCCTGAAGAGGCGGTGTGGGCTCTGATCGAAGAAGCCAACCGAGCCGGCGGACACGACAACATCACCGTGGTGGTGGTGGACGTAGAGCAATGACCCGGACGGCCGAAACTGGCCTCCTGGTGGCGGCAGCCGTGCTCGCCGCGTTCGGTGTGACGTTGGTCAACCTTGCCGCGGGGGACTCGATCGATGCCCGCATCGGCTTGACCTTCCTCGTGATGCTGTTTGCATTCGGGGCCCTTCACGTCGCGATCCGGCGCTGGACCCCCTCGGCCTCGACGGCGCTCTTGCCGCCCGCGGCCCTTCTCACCGCCATAGGTCTGGCCGAGATCCACCGGCTGGACCCGGGCCGGGCCGCGCTCCAGCAATGGTGGTTGATCATTGCCGCCGGGCTCACGATCGGGTTGCTTCGTTTCCTGCACCGCCAGGGCACGGCGACTCTCCGCCGCTACCGGTACCTGTTCCTGACCGGAGCGTTGCTGCTGTTGCTGCTGCCGATGCTGCCCTCGAGCGGCCCGTTTCCAATCAAGGGCCTTCAGGCCAACGGGAGCCGGCTGTGGGTCCTGGTCGACCTCGGGGTCACCGAGATCCGCTTTCAGCCGGGTGAGATTGCCAAGCTGGTGATCGTCCTTTTCCTCGCGAGCTACCTGGCGGAACGCCAGTTCGCAATCAGCGAGGGACGAAGAGTGGGCCCCTTCCGTCTCCCCGAACCTCGCCTTCTTTTCCCGGTGGTGGCGGTGTGGGCCGGGAGCATCGGCGTGTTGATCGGCCAGCGCGATCTCGGCGCATCGGTTCTCTTGTTCGGAGCCTTCATCGGGATGCTCTATGCCGCCACCGGCCAACCGTCCTACTTGATCGTCGGAGGCTTGCTGACCGCGGCAGGAGGATGGGCGGCCTATCGCGTCTTCGATCATGTGGCGAGACGGGTGGTCGCCTGGCTGACACCGTTCCAGGCTTACGAGGACGCCGGCTATCAAGTGGCGCAGGCCTGGTTCGGGATGGGCACAGGCAGCCTCGCCGGGAGCGGGCTTGGTCTAGGCCGACCGACTCTCATACCCAATGCCGACACCGACTTCATCTTCGCGGCGGTGGCCGAGGAACTCGGGTTTGCCGGGTCGATGGCCGTCCTTGCCGCCTACGCCATCCTCGTCGCGGTCGGCTTCGGCATCGCCTTGCGGTCCCGTGATCGCTTCCGAAAGCTCGCCGCGGCTGGACTCACCTGGGTTTTGGGCCTCCAGACGTTCCTGATCATCGGCGGCGTCCTGCGACTGGTTCCGCTCACCGGAATCGCCCTTCCCTTCATGTCGTACGGCGGGTCCTCGCTCGTCGGCAACTTCCTATTGCTCGGCCTGTTGGCCCGGATTTCTCACGAGGAGCAGGCGTGAACCGGCCCACCCGGCGCCTGGCCACGGCTGTTCTCATTGCCTTCGGCTTGCTCGGGTTGATGGCGTCATGGGTTCAGGTGGTGGCAGCCGACACCTATCGACTCGACCCTCGCAATGCCCGGTTCAATCTCGCCCAGAGCGGCAAGGAGCGCGGCCTCATCGTCTCGGCCGACGGAGTCGTCCTGGCCCGCAGCGATCCCGACCCCGCCACCACCGGCGCCTATGTCCGGGCCTATCCGGAAGGCGCCCCCTTCACCCACGTGGTCGGATATTCGAGTCTCCTGTTCGGACAGCAGGGCCTGGAGCTTGCCTACTCCAACGAATTGCGGTCGCGCCGCGACCTGACCATCTCGGACCTGATCTCGGTGATCCTGGGTCGGGACCTGAGGCCGCTCAACCTTCAACTCACCATCGACGCGGATCTCCAGAGGCTGGCGTATCAGGCCCTGGGGGGTCAGCGCGGCGCGGTGGTGGCGCTGAACCCGGCAACGGGAGAGGTTCTCGCTCTGGTGTCGACGCCTTCCTACGACCCCGGTCTGCTCCTGGGCACCGATGCCGCCACCCAGTGGCAGACGCTCCTCGACGACCCCAACCGGCCCCTGGCGGATCGCGCCACCCGCGAGATCTATCCACCCGGATCCACCTTCAAGACGGTCGTCGCGACAGCGGCATTGGAGAGCGGGTTCGCCACTCCCGACACCGCCTTTCCCGACCCCGCCGAGTTTCCACTTCCAGGATCGACCGCCACCGTTTCCAACGCCGGCGGTGGCGCCTGCAACAACGGTGTGTCGACCACCCTTCTCCGCGCCTTCGTCCGGTCGTGCAACACCACCTTTGCTCGAGTCGCGATCGAGGTCGGAGCGGAATCGATCGGCGAGATCGCCGACAACGTCGGGTTCAACAGTGAAATCCCCTTCCCCTGGACAGTTGCCCAATCGGCCTTTCCCACTGCCGAACTGACTCTCGATCAGGCTGCCCTCGGCCAAAGCGGGATAGGCGAACGCGACGTGAGGGCGACACCGTTGCAGATGGCGCTGATCGCGGCAGCAGTGGCGAACCAGGGCTCGATCCAGGATCCCTATCTGGTCAGTCGAATCTTCGACGCCGAAGGGACGGAGATCGAAGTGATCGATCCAGGGCCGGCCCGGCAAGCTTTTTCGGCGGAAACGGCCGCGATCATGAGTCAGATGATGGAGCGGGTGGTGACCGAGGGCACCGGGCGCCTGGCTGCAGTACCGGGGATCAGGATTGCCGGCAAAACCGGCACGGCCACGGGAGAGGAAGGACGTCCCCACGCCTGGTTCATAGGATTTGGCCCGGTGGAGCAACCGTCGATCGCTGTGGCGGTCTTCGTCGAGTCCGGCGGGGATGTCGGCGAGAGCGCCAGCGGCGGTTCCGTGGCGGCCCCGATCGCGGCACAGGTGATCAGTGAATGGTTGAACAGATGACCCCGCTCCACCCGATCGGCGCTAATGGCCCAATCGGCGCAGAAAGTTCGTGGAACCAGCCTTCACCTAGAATCACGGCCGGTTCTCTATGAACTTCCCTCACTCCCTTACCGAGCGCTATCACCTCGCGTCGCACCTGGCCCGCGGCGGGATGGCTGATGTCTATCTCGGCCAGGACACCCTCCTGGGACGCAAGGTCGCGATCAAAGTCCTTCACGCCCAATTCTCCAACGACGAGGCCTTCGTCAAACGGTTCCGGCGAGAGGCCCAGGCGGCCGCCAACCTGGCCAACCCCAACATCGTAGGTGTCTACGACTGGGGCCAGGCAGGGAATACGTACTTCATCGTCATGGAACTCGTCGACGGCCGCAGTCTTCGAGACGTTCTTCGCAGCGAAGGTGCCCTGCTCCCGCGCCGGGCCGCCGAGATCGGAGCGGAGGTGGCATCGGCTCTCTCAGCCGCCCACCGGGCAGGCCTGGTCCATCGCGATGTCAAGCCCGGGAACATCCTCCTCGCCACCGATGGAACCGTAAAGGTCACCGACTTCGGAATCGCTCGCGCCTGGGACGACTCGCAGGAATTGACCAAGACCGGCGCGGTGATCGGGACCGCAACATATTTCAGCCCTGAGCAGGCGCAGGGCACCCCCGCCGACGAGCGGTCGGACGTCTATTCCCTCGGCGTGGTGATGTACGAGATGTTGGCCGGGCGGCCTCCTTTTCAGGGTGACAGTCCGGTGGCCGTCGCGTATCAGCACGTCTCGTCCAGTGCTGGCCCACCATCGGCACATAACAGTGATGTGCCCCCCGACCTCGACGCTGTCGTGACCCGGGCGTTGCAGAAGGATCCAGCGTTTCGATATCAGACGGCCGACGAGTTCAAGGCCGATCTGACCCGCATCCTGGCCGGTCAGGCTCCGAACGTACCGACCGCGGCTGTGCCGGCACCGCTGCCCGCCGGAGCGATCGAGGCGGCCACGACGACCCGGGTGATGACCCATCCGACCGCCCCTTCACCGAACACTCAGACAATGCCCACCCTCCCGGACCGGGGCCCCTCCCAGATCCCGTTCATCCTCACCGCTTTTGGGCTCCTCACCCTGCTTGCCTTGCTTGTCTTCCTGGTGTTTCGCCTGGCTTCGAACGACCCGGGCCCCGACACCGAACTGATCGAAGTTCCCAATGTGGTCGGCATGACCGAGGGAGAGGCACTGGTCCTGTTGCAACAGGAGGGTTTCAGCGTCGACCTGCGTTTTCAATCTTCGGAGGACGTCCCCGAGGGCATCGTCATCAGTACGACTCCTCCAGCCGGAACCGAGCTGCGCCCGAATGAACTTGTGCTCGTGTACGTCTCGGGCGGGACCGAACCGGTCCTCGTCCCCAACGTCATCGGCATGTCCCAGGAGGAGGCCGAAGCAGCAATCGGAGAGGCCGGCCTTGCGGTGGGGACCGTCACGACGCGACCCGACACCGAAGCGCCCGCCGGCGAGGTGATCGAACAGGCTCCCCTTTCGGGAGTTGAGCTTCCACCGGGGACCGCGATCGACCTCGTCGTGTCAGAGGGCCTGGAAGAGTTCGAGCTCCCGGACCTGGCGAATATCGAAGACAACGAGGCGTTCCAGCAACTCGCCGACCTCGGCTTGCGACCCGCTCAACGGCTCGAGGCATCGAGCACCGTGCCCGAAGGCATCGTGATCAGTACCGAACCGGAGGCCGGCACCCTGGTGATGCCGGACTCGACGGTGACTCTGGTCATCTCCTCGGGGGTTCCATCGGTTGTGGTGCCCGACGTGTTCGGGGCGACCGTCGAGGGCGCCACCGGGCAACTCAACGCTGCCGGACTCGCAGCCCAGGTCGCATCTCAGACGGTCTCAGTCGACGATCCGGCTCTAGATCAGCGGGTGGTCATGCAGACCCCGGCGGCGGGGGCCTCGGTCGACGCCGGCACCACCATCACGATCACGGTGGGCGTTTACACCCCGCCGACGACCACCACCGACACCACCGCCCCCACGACGACCACTGCTAACTAAGGGGCCTCACGCCCGCGTAGGAAGTTGGCGAGCAGCTTCTTTCCTTCGGTGGTCATGACGCTTTCGGGATGGAATTGGACTCCGGCCACGGGGTCGGTCCGGTGCCTTATCCCCTGAATCACCCCGTCCTCGCTCCAGGCGCACGGCTCGAGTTCGTCGGGCAGCGCCACCGCCGCCAACGAGTGATAGCGGGTTGCCGTGAAAGGATTCTCAAGTCCCTCGAAAACTCCTTCGCTGTCATGTCGGATAGTTGAGGTCTTGCCATGGCGGGGCTCGGGAGCAAGATCGACTTTTCCGCCGTAGGCAACGGCGATCGCCTGATGTCCAAGACACACCCCAAGAGTTGGGATCTTCGCACCGAAACGCTCGATGAATTGAATCGAGTAACCGGCGTCCTCGGGAATCCCGGGCCCGGGTGAAATCACGAGTCGCTCGAAGGGGATCTCGTTCGCTTCCTCCGGCGTCATCTTGTCGTTGCGGACCACCAGAGGCTCAGCGCCCAACTCACCCAGATACTGGACCAGGTTGTACGTGAAGGAGTCGTAGTTGTCGAGGACGAGGACAAGCATGACGAACAGACGCTAGACGGCAGACGCCAGACGCCAGACGGAAGACGCCAGACGGAAGAGGCTGGAAGCCAGACGGAGAGGCTGGAAGCCTCAGCGGTAGTTGGTCGTCATCAAAAAGCCGGCGGCAATGGCGATGAGCCCACCGAATAGCCAGTACTGGGGAAGTTGGAAGACAAATCGGGCGATCACCCCGAGGACGCCAACACCCATTAGGCCTGCCATTAACACCACGTACCAGGTCGGGCTGGGGCCTTTGGCCTTGGCGAC
>JANMST010000366.1:0-18584 GCA_031389635.1 Acidimicrobiia bacterium
CGACCGTTCTCCGACGAGAGGACGTGACAATTGTGGACGCCCCGCCGTCTTGGGCCACCACGGCCCCGTCGGTTGCGACATCTCTGTCGACCACGACCACCTCGCTTTCGATAGCCGCGCCAGCTGATCCCGTCACCCCGACAACCGGGGTCGTGAGCGGCGAATACTTGCCAAGGGTTGGCCCCGAGTTCATCCTGATGGGGGTCGGGATCTTGTTCGCCGTAGCGGCGAGCTTTGTTGCAACGGGTCGATCTCGGGATCCCCAATCTGCTTCGACTGCTGACTTGCGGGTTCTCGAGGACGATGTTTCCGAGTCATCCAGGGTCTGACCGGGCAGTCCGATCCCTCTAGTAGCGTCCTGGTTGATGCCAGGCCTGCTTGCCTTCCACGCCCATCCTGACGATGAGGTCATCAGCACCGGCGGGGTGCTCGCTCGCTACGCCCGTCTGGGTGAACAAGTCGTCGTTGTAACTGCCACCGATGGAGCCGAGGGTGAGATCCACAACTACGACGACCCGGACTCTCTCAAGCCCCAGCTGGCCGAGATGCGGGCCCAGGAGATAGCCTCAGCGTTGGCGGTGCTGGGAGTCAAGCACCACGAGTTTCTCGGCTATCGAGACTCGGGGATGATGGGGACCGAGGCCAACGATCACCCGAACTCGTTCTGGCGGGCCGACTTCACCGAGGCCACGAAACGCCTGGTCGGCCTCATCCGCAAGTACCAACCCGAGGTGATGACGGTTTACGACCCGTTCGGTGGTTACGGCCACCCCGATCACATCAACGTCCACAGGGTCGGGGTCGCCGCATTCTTCGGCGCCCGTGACCTCGGCTGGTTCCCGCTCGAGGAGGATCAGGAGTACTGGGCCCCGGCCAAGTTGTACTGGACGACCTGGGGGAGGGAGCGGAGTCGCAGGCTCATGAAGTACTGGGCCGAGGAAGGGGACGCCCCCGAGGATGACGAATTCCGCTGGCGCTCGCAGCGGGGCTTTCCCGACGAGGAGATCTCGGCCACCATCGACGTCTCCGAGTTTGTCAGCCTCAAGACCGAGGCGCTCCAGGCGCACCGGACCCAGATCCCCGACGACTGGCTGCTCTTCAGGGTCCCGGAAGAGGAGCGATTCGAGGTCTACGGCACCGAAAGCTTCGTCCGGGTGTTCTCGAGTGTCGAAAGTGCCCTGCCCGAGAACGATTTGTTCACCGGCCTCAGATGAATGAAGGCCCCGCGGCCGGGCATTGGCGGCGGGAGTTGAACGCCTGGGTGATACCTCAGCATCTCCTCGATGCCGCTCCGCAATCACCGTATGGGTGGCCTGCCTCGTTGTGGCGACGCCGGGCCGCGGCGGCTCTTGCCTCCGATCGACAACCCCCAACACTCGATGTGATTGCCCGGCTGGCCGGCCCGGGCGGCTCGGTCCTCGACATCGGAGCGGGTACCGGGCGGGCGTCATTGCCGTTAGCACAAGCGGGTCATCCGGTCACAGCCCTTGAACCGAGCAAGACCATGCTGGAAGGCTTGGCCGATGCCAGCCTCGGCCTGCCCGTGACCGTGATCGAGGGTCGCTGGCCTGAATCGAAGGAATCGGTCGAGACCCACCGTGTCGTGATGTGCGCCCATGTGGTCTTCGACGTGGGTGAGATCGGACCGTTCCTGACCGCCATGAACGAGCGGGCCGCTGCGGGTGTGGTGATCGAGATGACTGATCGACATCCCTGGGTTCACCTCGGGCCCTACTACCGCTCCTTGCATGGGCTGGAGCGACCACGGGGACCTAGCTGGGAAGATCTGGTCAAGGTGGTGCATGAGGTGGTCGGGGTGGACCCGACCGTTGAGCAGTGGCAACGCCCCACCGACCTCTGGTTCGAGTCCGTGGACGAAATCCTCCAGTTCTACGGCAAGCGGCTGCTGATCGGTCCTGACAGGTGGACCGAGCTCAGGGCGTTGCTCGAGCCAGACCTTGTCAGCGGCCCTGGCGGCCATCAGGTCGGCACCGATAGCCGGGACCTGGTCACGATCTGGTGGCCGAAGCACTAGCCATCCGGTCTTAATCGAACCTGAGAAACCGACGATCCCGTAGAGTTGTCCGGTGATCGCGCCCACCCCCGCCGAACCCGTTGTTGAGCCGTGCTCGTAGTCAGAGACCTTCGGATCGAACTCGGCACCCGCCTCCTCCTCGAGGAGGCGTCTTTCAGCGTGCAACCCGGTGACAAGATCGGGCTGGTCGGAAGGAACGGGGCCGGCAAGACCACCCTCGTCCGGACCCTTGTGGGCTATTCCACGCCGGCCGCCGGCACGGTCCTGCGCAGCGGCAACCTCGGCTACTTTTCGCAGGAGGCCGTCCTACCAGACCTGGAACGACCCGACATGACCGCTCTCGAGCGGATTTTGGCCGCCCGCCAGATCGGCGCCATGCTCCGCAAGATCGAGGACACCAGGCACAAGATGGCGCGGCTCGACGGCGCGGCTCGCGACGAGGCCATCAGAAGGCACGCACGCCTGCAAGATGAGTTCGAGACCAGGGGCGGTTACATCGCCGAAGCCGAAGCCAAGAAGGTGGCCGCCAACCTTGGGATCGGGACGCCCGAACTCGAGCAGTCGGTGGCAACGATGTCGGGCGGTCAGAGGCGCCGGGTTGAACTGGCCCGGATCCTCTTCGCCGAGACCGAGACGCTTCTCCTCGACGAGCCCACTAACCACCTCGACCTAGACGCCAAGGCCTGGCTGGTGGACTACCTGTCCGGGTACCGCGGTGGGATCCTTCTCATCAGCCATGATCTGCCGTTGCTCGACGCCGCCATCACCACTGTTTTGGAGTTGGACGGCGGCAAGCTTGAGTCTTATCGGGGCAATTACTCGGGCTTCCTGGTCGAGCGGGCCCGGCGTCGCGAGCAACGGGAACGAGAGCGTCGCCATCAGGACGAAGCGATTGAGCGCCTCGAGTTCAACATCCGACGGTTCAAGGGCACCACCGAGAAGATGGCCAAGGTGGCCCGGGCTATGGAGAGCCGCGTTGATCGGATGAAGCGGGACCTGGTCGAAGTCCACAAGCGCGGCAAGTCGGTTGCGGTTCGCTTTCCCCAGCCAAGGCCCTCCGGAGTCACGCCCTTGACCGGTCAGGGTCTGGCCAAGTCGTTTGGTGACAATCTGGTCTTCGTCGATGTCGACGTCGACGTGAACCGAGGGGAGAAGCTTCTGATCCTCGGCCTCAACGGAGCCGGCAAGACCACGCTGCTGAGAATTCTGGCGGGAGAAGAGACCGCCGATCTCGGTGAGGTGAGCCTGGGCCACAACGCCGCTCTCGGCTACTACGCCCAGGAGCACGAGCAGATCCACTCTGGAGTCACGGTTCTCGACCACTTGCGTCAGGTCTCCGACCAACCGGATCAGATGCTTCGCACCATGCTCGGTCACTTCCTGCTGGCGGACAAGATCGATCAGGATGCCGTGACCCTCTCCGGAGGTGAGAAGACCAAGCTGGCCCTGGCCATGGTGGTGCTGGGTGGGCCCAACGTGTTGTTGCTCGACGAGCCGACCAACAACCTCGACCCCCAGGCCAAGGCCTCATTGCTGCAAGCGCTGGAGCAATACCAGGGGACCATCATCCTGGTCAGCCACGACACCGACTTCGTGGCCGCCCTCGGACCCGACCGCGCTCTGATGATGCCCGAAGGCCGCACCCTCTACTTCGACGAGTCCTTTCTCGACCTGGTCGCCCTCGCCTGAAAAACCGCGAACCTAAGGTTATAAGGGGCGGTTTCCACGGCTTATTGCCTTCAGATTCATGCGACAACCGGAATTGCCGACCGTTTCTCATCCCTTGGTGACATCTAGGGAGATCACCTATACCGGATGTCACTGCCATCACATAGGCTGTGAACCATGAGGCCCAGACCTTGCCGATTGCCGCGCCGATTGACTCGACATGCTTGCTGATTTCATTGGGCTGCTCGAAAGCCTGACGGCGTCACCATGGTTCCTGCCTCTGGTCTTCGTCATCGCACTGGCCGACGCGGTGTTCCCGGTGGTGCCGAGCGAGACCGCCGTCATCGTCGGCGGGGTGGCGGCGGGTTTTGGGCAGATGAGCGTCTGGTCGGTCATCCTGGCCGCCGCTCTTGGGGCCATCGCCGGTGACAGCCTTGCCTACCAATTGGGTCAGCGGACCGGAGACTTTCTAAGGCGGCGGTCGCCCGATCGGTCGCTGCGACGATTCGGATGGGCACAAAGGGCCCTGCAGAATCGAGCCGGCCTTTTCATCGTCTCCGCCCGATTCATTCCGGGTGGCCGTACCGCCGTCACCTTCGCCAGCGGCGTCACCCGCCTACGGCTTTCGCGCTTCACCGGATTTGTGGTGCTGGCCGGCATCGTCTGGGCCACATACGGGACCCTGCTTGGCTTCGTGTTTGGCCGCCGCTTCCAGGAGGACCACACCGAGGCATTTCTGTTCGCCTTCGGATCCGCCCTCGCTCTGGTCGCTCTGGCCGAGCTCATCCGATGGATGCTGAGCCGCCGCCATGGTGCGCCGTCCGACAGCAGTGAATCGAGCGAGTCGATCAACGTCGGTTAGGTTGCCGTTCGTGTCCGACACCGACCTGATGGCCAATTCACGCTTGATGGTGCATTTCGTCCAGGCCGAACTTTCCAAATTGGCCGATCCTGCCAAGGCGGTCCCGATGGCTGCGTACATGAAGACCGAAATGCCGTTCTACGGCGTGCCCAAACCCGGCCGGGTTCCGATCGCACGAGAGGTCAAGTCGAGGTTCCCGCCGGTCGACGCCGAGAACTACCGCCGCAAGGTCCTCTCCCTCTGGCGCCTTCCGCACCGGGAGGAGAAATACCTCGCGATCGGCTACGCCTGGACCTTCCGCAAGCACGTCGTGTTCCCGCAGATCGATCTGTTCGAGAAGATGATCGTCGACGGTGCCTGGTGGGACTTCGTCGACGAGTTGGCCTCTCCGATCGTCGGCAAGATCGTCCTGGAAGACCGATCGCTGATGCGGCCGGTCCTTGAGAGGTGGGTCGACGGCCCGGACATGTGGTTGCGGCGCTCGGCCATCCTTTGTCAGAACCGGCACGAGGAAAAGACCGACCAGTCGATGCTGTTCGATTTCTGTCTGCGCAGGGCCGATGAGAAGGAGTTCTTCATCCGCAAGGCCATAGGTTGGGCCCTCCGGGAATACGCCCGGACCCGGCCCGACGAGGTGAGGCGGTTCCTTGCCGAGCACGGGGACAATCTCTCCGGTCTTAGCCACCGCGAGGCGGCCAAGCATTTGTAGCCGGACCCCTAGACCAAATGGGTCGAAGCGAGAGCCGACTCGTCCGAACTGTGCGAATTTGTGCGCCGCTGAAGTCCCTGCGGTTCACTTGGCCTGGGTATGGTGAGCCAGGTCCGATCGACGAAGGGGAGTTATTCGTGAGGATCCCAAGGCGCCCGCTCGCCACCACCCTGACCACGGCCCTGGTTGCCATGCTGATGCCCCTGGCGGCACCGGTCGCAGCCTTCGGGAAGCCACCTCGGCGGTGTTCATCAACGAGATCCACTACGACAACACCGACACCGACGCCGGTGAAGCCATCGAGATATTGGTGAGTCAGGCCCCGGCTTCGGCTTACAGCTACGTGTTCGATGGCCAGGCTCAGACCCTCGACCACCAGTTCGTGACGAACTCGATGCTGCCAGAGCTGATCATGATGCGGGCCGCGCACATCAACTCGGATTGGCCTGCCGACCACTCCGGGGATGTAGCTCGCGGAGTCAGCGATCACGATCCGCAGGTGGCTCTGCACTCGCTGGAGCCAACCACCGATCGCATTGCCGATCTCGTCGAGATGTGGGCGGATCAAAGGTGCGATTCGCAGCCCTGCTGTCGAACAGCTGCTCCTCATCCAACTGACTGGGATTCAGTCGGCGGCAGATCAAGGCCGTCCGCTCCTGGCCAGGCTCCTCATGCGGGCGTGGATCTTCCAGGTCCGGGCATTCACCCCGGGGTTGATAACGGTGGCTGCTCGCAACAGCCTTGTCACCGAGGCCAACCTGTGGATTCAGTCAAACTGAGCTGCGGGCGTTTACCGTGAAGCCATGCCGGTGTACATGCGCCTCGGAGAGGTTCCAGCCAAACGTCACACTCAGCTGTGGAGGGATGGGCGGCTGCTGACGGAACAGGTGATGGGGATGGAGGGGTTCTCAGGCAACTACTCCATCCTCTATCACCTCCAAACCCCATGTCGGGTTATGTCTTTGGGCGGCTTCGTTCCCATAGAGAAACGGGAATGGGTGCCGGATCAACATCAGCACCATCTCCTCGACACGGCCGACCTGAAGGCTGACGGCAACGTCGTGAGCGGGCGTCGGCTCCTCATGTGGAACGACGACGTTGAGATCTGGTTCTGCCGTCCAACCGAACTCGGAGACGGTTACTACCGAAACGGTGAAGGAGACGAAGTTCTGTTCGTCCACGAGGGTTCGGGGGTCGTTGAGTCGATCTTTGGTGACTTGCCGTATCGCCAGGGCGACTACATCGTCATCCCGAGGGGTTGCACCTACCGTTTGGTCGGCGACGGGGAGCATCGCCTGTTGGTTTTCACCAGTCCGGGCCAGATTGAGACCCCCCGGCGCTACCGCAACGAATACGGCAACTTGCTCGAACACGCCCCCTACTACCACCGGGACATGCACGGCCCTGTAGAGTTAAAGACTCACGACGATCCCGGGGAGTATCGGGTGACGGTTCGGGTTCGTGGTGGTCATCAGACCTATGTTCTCGACTACCACCCGTTCAACGTGGTCGGCTGGGACGGCTTCGTATACCCGTGGACCTTCAACATCGCCGACTTCGAGCCCAAGTCCGGAAGGCTCCATCAACCGCCGCCTGCCCATCAAACATTTGAGGGCCCGGGCTTTGTGATCTGCTCGTTCTGTCCTCGAAAGCTTGAGTGGGATCCACAAGCGGTCCCGATTCCCTACAACCACTCGAACCTGCAATCGGACGAGATGATCTATTACGTGTCGGGCAATTTCGAGAGCCGCAAAGGGATTGAGGTCGGCTCGATCACGCTTCATCCCTACGGGATACCTCACGGGCCGCAGCCGGGCCTGGCCGAAAAGGCTTTGGGGGCGGTTGCCACCCAGGAGTTGGCTGTGATGTGCGACACCTTCAGACCATTGCGGCTGGCTGACTTTGTTCGCCCTCTCGACAACCCCGACTACATGTTTAGTTGGTACAGAGCGACGGCCGAGAACCCGCCAGAACCGGGAACAATCGCTTAAAGGCCGATCCCTTTGGTCCCTCCGGTTACTACGGGGCGAATAACCGGTTGGGATTCGCCTATGCGGTCGAATGGCCCATTCTGCTCGTGGTCCCGGCGGGCGAGAATCTGATGTTGGCGGTCTGAGGGGAACTTTGCGAAACAACCATCGTTTGGGTCGAGGGCTGTGGCCCGTGCGCCTGGCTGTCGACACGGCCGAGCCGAGGCGTGTTCAACGTGCTCATCCGGTGCTCGATGACGAGTCAAGTGGCGACACTTGGCACTCCATCGAGGTCGATCTCAGAGTCGGTTTTGGCGACCTCCCGACAGGTGGCGCCGGCTCTCTCCTTGTTACGGCTTTCAGCGGAGCGACGCCCTTGGGCCGAGTTCTCATCCCGGCGCCGTTCGATCCGATGCCACGAAGGTTCGTCGAACCTTACCTGGAGGGTTTCGCAATGAAGGCGAGGTTGGCTGACCTTCATGAGGCCTTTCGAGGCTCAGATCTTCCCGAACCCCAGTCGGCCACCGTGGTGATTTGCACCAAAGATCGACCGCAAAGTCTTCGTCTCTGTCTCGAAGCAGTTGTCGCGTCCGACATACCTCTGGACGTTGTCGTCATCGACAACGGAGACGGCGACTCGAGGGTCCGTGAAGAAACGGAGAGGGCGGGCGCACTGTATGTAAATGAGCGGGTCCCGGGCCTCGACCGCGCCCGCAATCGAGGCCTGTTGGTTGCTACGGCGCCGATCGTGCTGTTCACAGATGATGACGTGGAGGTCGCGCCATCGTGGGCACGACTTCTCCTTGCTCAGTTCGCCGACCCGAATACTGTCGCCGTAACGGGCCTTGTCTTGCCGGCTTCTGTCTCTTCGCCGATCGCCGTGGCGTTCGAGCGCCACGCCACGTTTGTGAGGGGCTGGGAAGGTCGAGTATTCGATGGGACACGACTAAAGGCTTTGAGCGCCGGGGATGCCGGTGCCGGCGCGTCCCTCGCATTTCGACGCAACTATCTGACATCGATCGGAGGTTTTGCTGAAGAGCTCGACGCCGGACGTCCGACCGGGTCGGGTGGAGACACGTACGCCCTCTACCGGGCCCTACGCGACGGTTGGCGCGTGAGGTACGAGCCCAGAGCCATCGCGTATCACAAGCATCGAGAGAATGCCGACGCCTTAACAGAAGCAATCAGGGGTTATGGCCGAGGCGTAACCGCATATATGGCCAAGGCTGCTTTGGATGATGGCGATCGAGGCGCTCCCCTCGCGGTCCTCCGGTGGGGCGCTGGTCGAGGCATCAGGGCGATCGCCCGCTCGGCGATCGGCCGACCAGGGGCCGCACCGACACTGGCTCGGCAGGAGGCCGCAGGTATTCTCGAGGGGCTTCTCGCTCTGGCCAGATCCCGGCACCAGCTCCGCGAGCATCCTCCCCTCCTTTCCCCCGGATCGGCATGGGAACCGGAACCAACGACAGACAATGTCCTGTCGGTGCCAGTCGGTCATCGAACATCCCAGGTGGCTGTGGTGATTCCTTCGCACGGTCGCCGCGACTCAGTGCAAGCCTTGGTAGCGGCCCTCCTGGACCAGGAGTATCCCGCTCACAAGCTTGAGATCATCGTCTCCCTCGACGGCGATGTCGACGGATCTGCGCTGGCCCTCAAGGCCAAGTTTGGCGAACGCATTCGCGTGGTCGAGGGGGACCGCGGTGGAGCCGGCCTCGCCCGGAACCGCGGGGCGGCTCAGAGCAGGAGTGAAATCCTGATCTTCCTCGACGACGATGTTGTGCCAGCGCATAGCCACGTCATAGCGGCTCACGAGGCAGCCCATGCGAACCTTGGGCTCGAGGTCGCAATTGGTGGACTTCACACCAGAGTCACGGGATCGGACCTGACCTCAAGAATGATTCGTAACTGGTGGAATGATCACAGCCGTCGACTCGAGACTCTCGACAGCCCGACATTCTCCGATGTGTCGACAGGCAACTTGTCGATCAACTCGGCCGCCTTTCACCGCATCGGAGGCTTCGTCGGCTTGCCACGACGTGAGGACTGGGAACTCGGTTATCGCCTCCTCGTCAATGGAGTGAAGATCGGCGTGGCTGTCGGCGCCGATGTCATCCACAAGACCGACACCAATTTGGCCGAGGCTCTTGTGGATCGACGCCTCGAGGGCCGCGGAGACGCCGCAATTGTCGGACGGTTCCCGGAGGCATACGCTCTCTTGCCTCTCGGACAATGGCACACACTCACCGCCAGGCGCCTCCGGGCAGTGAGAACAGCCATCAACCGTCCCGAAGCCTCGGAAAGATGGGCGTCGAAACTAACGAGGATTCTTGGCTGGCTGGAATCGGCCGGACTGACCGATCGAGCTGCTGCCTTAGTGTCTCTGGCTTTCCAAGCGGCCTACTGGTCGGGTGTGGGCGAGGAAAGTGGCGGTGAGGCGGGATGGCTCGCACTCGCATCGGAAGGGCGGCGACGGACGTTGTGCGACATCGGGTCGCCGCTAGAACTGACCGAGGCGGCCCTATTTCGACCCCCACCACCTCCCATAGGGGAAGTCATGGTCACTTTCCGCGGACATGAGATTGGCGCGGCACCGCTCCGATGGGGTGGCATCCCGTGGGATCGTCAACGATTCGCAGAGGAGGTCATTCGCAGGATGGCGCCCTCGACCTTCGTTGTCGACGGGCGACTGCGGGCGACCTCATGATCGATACGATCGACATCGACCTGCTAGACGAAGGATGGCGGCCTCCTTCGCTTCGGGGTGAAAAAGCGTGGGTCCTATTACGTGCGGGGCGGCACATACTCGGAGAGGAAACGCTAATCGGGGTCTCACCTCAAGAGTTGGTCGATCACAGGGCCAGACTGGTTCGCCTCTACTCAACCAAACTTGGCAACGAGCAACAGGAGACGCTGGACGGTTCTGCGGTGACCATCGTCGTCTGCACGCGGGATCGGCCCAAGTTTCTCGAAGGGTGCCTGACTGCCATCAGTCGGCTGCAACCCACCTGCGCCGAGGTGATTGTTGTCGATAACGCTGGCAGCGACGGATCGACCCTGCGAATCGCAGAATCCTTCGGCGCCACAGTTGTTCGGGAACCCACGCCAGGACTTGATCGAGCCAGGAACAAAGGCTTCCGCGCCGCCTCAAGCGATGTCGTGGCCTTCGTCGACGATGACGCCAGAGTCGACAAGCACTTCGCCGGGGCGCTCGGGACGACGTTCGGACATGCCGACATCCAGGCGGTGACAGGGCTTGTCCTGCCTGCTGAGCTTGATACTTATGCTCAACTCGCCTTCGAAGTGATCGAGGGGGGGATGCGAAAGGGCTTTCGCTGCCGTGTGTTCGAGCGTGCGAACGTCGGCCTCCAGACATTCCGCCTGGGAGTAGGTACCAACATGGCCTTCAGGCGCGAGCTCCTCGATCGTCTCGGGGGATTTGATCCACGCTTCGACGTCGGCACCCAAACCAAAGGAGCCGGGGATCTCGACATGCTTTGGCGGTGCCTGCAGGACGAAGTCCCAGTCGTTTATGAACCCGACGTGCTCGTACGGCACATACATCGACGTGACCGGAGAGGCCTCCTCAATCAGATGCGTGACAACGGGACCGCGTACGCTGCGTTCCTCGCGAGTCGAAGAACTGAATGGCCGGGCATGGCGAGCTCGGTCCGCCGTGAGCAGCTTCGATGGCATTGGTCTCGCCACGTCTTGCGCCCTGTGTCTGCCCTGGTAACAGGGCAGTTTCTGGAGCTGCAGATGGCGCTGTCCGAACTCTCGGGTAGCCGCCAGGGCAAGGCAGCTTTTCTTTCAGAGACCCTCCGGTCCGAGTCGAGATGATGGCTACCGGAGTCTCGCCCTTGCGTCTCCAGGCCCACCTCGTGGCGCGCGAGTTCAGGCTTAGGTATCGACGTTCGGTTCTGGGTTGGCTGTGGGCGTTCGTTCAGCCGCTCACTCGCCTGGCCATTCTCACCTTCGTCTTTTCTCAAGTGATCCCGCTCGGCATCGACAACTACCCGGTGTTTCTGTTTTCCGGGATCGTCGCCTGGACTTGGTTCTCGAACGGGATCGTGTCGGCCACAGCCAGTCCTCTGGCGCTTCGATATTTGCTCTTTCAGCCGGTCCGACGATTCATAGTCCCCACCGTCAGTGTGGCTTCGGACTCGATCGATTTCGTCCTGGCGCTTCCTGTGCTACTCGGTTTCGCAGCTGTTGCCGGCGGCCGGCTCGGATGGAATCTGTTGTTCCTACCGGTCATCATGACAGTCCAGTTCGCTCTCGTCGTCGGGCTGGGCGCAATCTTGGCAACTGCCCACGTTCGAGTTCGTGATGTTCAGCGGATAGTCGAGGTGATCCTGACACTCGGGTTTTACCTCACTCCAGTCCTCTATCAACCCGGACACCTTCCGGAACGCTTTCAATGGCTTGCAGACGCTAACCCGATGGCCCATCTGATTGCCGCCTACCGACTCGTGATTATCGACGGGGTTTTGCCGGATCTGAGGGAGTTCTCCCTGGTAGCCCTCGGTTGCGGTTCTCTTGCTGTCCTTGGCTATCGGGTATACGCACGATTTAGCACCAAGTTTGTCGACGAATTGTGATGGCTATCAAGTTCGATCGAGTGGGTAAGCGGTATCGCCGAAGCGACCGGTTAGGAGGAAGACGCTCGCTGCACTGGGCACTTCGTGATTTGTCCTTGGAAGTGGCGCCGGGCGAAACAGTGGGCCTGATTGGCAATAACGGCGCTGGCAAGTCGACGGCTCTGCGAATCGCGTTCGGAATTACAAGCCCAACCGAGGGACGCATAACGACGAACGGAAGGTTGGCAGGTGTACTTAGTCTCGGCGACGGGTTCCATCCGCTTCTGACCGGCCTCGAAAACGCGTTAACAGCCTCGATGCTGTCCGGCCTCACACACCACCAGGCAGAGAGTCGTCTTCCTGCCATACGAGAGTTTTCCGGTCTTGAGGATGCCTTTGATGACCCCTTGCGCACCTATAGCTCAGGAATGTTCGTGCGGTTGGCGTTCGCCGTCGCCGTCAATGTCGACTCGGATATCTTGCTAATCGACGAGGCGCTTGCCGTAGGCGACCTTGAGTTTGCGTCGCGGTGCGTCGACCACCTTGTGTCACGCCAACAGGCTGGGACGACCATGCTGCTGGCCTCTCACGACCTGGACCAGATCCGGCGACTCTGTCATAGGGTGGCGTGGCTGGAAGAAGGTTCACTTAGGACCATCGGTAGTCCGAGCGACGTCACCGGTGATTACGTGCGGGCGATGCATACGCCTGGGCGCCAATCATCGCGCGTCGAGAGCGACAAAATCGGATCGCACGAAGTTGAGTTTCGAGACATCAGTCTCTCGAGTCGCGGTCGTGAACTGGGGGCGGTCTTGCCTTCCGGATGGCCTTTGACGATCGCACTACCTTGGGTAGCTCACTCTCACGTGGATTCGATAGTTTTTGGCGTGAGCATCCATGACGAGTCAGGAAATCGATTCCTTGACGTGGTCTCTCCTGCCGTTGCCGTTGAGTCGGCGGACCAGAACGGAGTCGTAACGCTGGCACTCGAAAGGCTCGACCTCGGTGGCGGCACCTATCACATCGACATAGGGATCTACGACCACAAATGGAGAACGACGTATGACTACCGCTGGCAGGCTCGTTGGTTCGACATGCCAGGGCCGCGGTCCAAGGCATCCCTCTACCCGCCGCACACATGGGAGGCGGAATGATCTCAACCTCGATAGTGATTCGAACCAAAAATGAGGCGAGATATCTAGCTTCGACGATCGAAGGGATCCTCGATCAAACACAACCGCCGGACGAGATATTCGTCGTCGACTCGGGTTCGGTCGACGCGACGATCGAAATCGCCCACCGGTATCCGGTTCGCATCCTGACAATCGAGCCGCAACGCTGGAATTACAGCAGAGCCATCAACATCGCTGCTGCTGCTGCCACCGGCGAGGCGTTGGTCTGCCTTTCCGCACACTGTCGCCCGATCGACCAGGATTGGCTGTTCTCCCTTACCCGCCATTTGGCCGACCCGATCGTCGCCGGGGTTTGGGGCCCCGGATACCGGCCCGGCCGCGAACTGCCTCGCCCAGGACCTCCGGAACGCCAACTCACCTACGGCGCCGAGAATCGAAGTTGGGGTCTTTCGAACTCGAACAGCGCTATACGGCGAACACTCTGGGAAGAGTCGCCGTTCGATGAAGGGCTGCCAGCAACCGAGGACAAAGCTTGGGGTATGGCCATGCTCGCCGCCGGGTTTGAGATCGTTTACGATCCGGCAGCCGCGGTGTGGCATGCCGCCCACCATCCCGTTAACGCTTTTCGCCGCAACCGGGCCGTGCAATCAGGATATCAGCTGATCTTTCCCGAGCTGAAGTCGACCGCAACGGGCCAGGCGGTAGTCGTAGCCCGTCGAGCCGGTCAGCTCACGAAGCAGAGGCTGAAGAATCGTGACCTTTCCGGCCTCGCCCGCGACGTAAGGCGTCTTGCGGCAGTGTTGGCTTCGTTGGCCGGAGGCTTGGCCTCTCGTCTCAGGGTCCCGTCGCGGTCAGACCGTGACGAAAACAAACCATGAAGGCATGAGTCGCTAGATCCGTGATGGCCGGCATCAAGCGCCACCACTCACCACTCACGACTCACGCCCCTAAGGTTCCAACATGCAAGTCGGGATGGTTGGGCTTGGGCGGATGGGGGCCAATTTGGTTCGACGCCTCATGGGGGGCGGGCATGATTGTGTTGTCTTCGACCTCAATCGCGAGGCGGTTGCGACTCTGACCGACGAGGGAGCGGTCGGGGCCGGGTCGTTAGAGGAGTTCGCCTCGCTTCAGACGGCTCCCCGGGTTGTATGGATCATGATCCCTGCCGCTTTTGTCGACTCGACCATCGCCTCCCTCCGGCCCCACCTGACGTCGGGCGACGTCATCATCGATGGAGGCAACAGCTTCTTCGAACACGACATCCGCCGGGCCCAAGACCTCGCGCGTGATGGAATCACCTATCTCGACGTGGGCACCAGCGGAGGCGTGCACGGTCTCGAGCGGGGCTTCTGCCTGATGATCGGCGGCGACGGGTCGACCGTCTCGAGGCTCGAACCGATATGGCAAACCCTCGCTCCGGGCATCGCAGCGGCACCGCGGACGCCGGGTCGAGATGGGCCCCCTCAGCCTGGTGAGGAGGGCTACCTTCGCTGTGGTCCGGCCGGGGCAGGGCATTTCGTCAAGATGATCCACAACGGCATCGAGTACGGACTCATGGCGGCCTATGCCGAGGGTCTGGCGGTTCTCGAGCGGGCCAATCTCGGGGGAGCTGGTCGGAGCGATAACGCCGAAACCACCCCTCTGCAGGACCCGGAGCGGTACCGATTCGACATAGACATCGCAGCTGTTGCCGAATTGTGGCGGCGGGGGAGCGTGGTTACCTCGTGGCTCTTGGATCTCACCACCGCGGCCTTGCGATCCGACCCCGACCTGACGAGCTACACCGGACACGTATCCGACTCGGGGGAGGGGCGCTGGACGGTTCAGACCGCGGTGGACCTGGGGGTGCCGGTCCAGGTGATCGCCTCGGCCCTCTGGCAGCGGTTCTCTTCACGTGACGAAGGCGACTTCGCCGATCGAGCGCTGAGCGCCATGCGTCATCAGTTCGGTGGTCATGCCGAAGCTCCTGCCGGCGGATGACGCAAGCCGACGCGCTCCTCCTGTTCGGGGTCTCCGGGGACCTCGCTCGTCGCAGGCTCTTCCCCGCCCTCTATGACCTGGCCGCCAAACGCGCCCTCGACATTCCCATTGTCGGTGTGGCGTCGTCGCCATGGACGGACGACGACCTCCGGCGCCGAGCCCGGGAGTCTCTAGAGGACTCGGGAAAGAAGATCGACGACGACGTCTTCGATCGGCTGGCGAGAAGGCTCTGTTATGTCGCCGGCCGTTACGAGGATCCGGAGCTATTCGAGAAAGTCGGATCCAAGGTCGGCGACGCCGCGACGCCGGTTGCCTATCTGGCGATCCCCCCTGCCCTGTTCCCGGTCGTGGCGGCGGGCCTGTCGCGGGTTGGCCTGAGTCGAGGGCGGGTGGTGGTCGAGAAACCATTCGGTCGGGACCTGTCGTCAGCGATCGACCTCAACAAGCTTCTGCATGAGCACTACTCGGAAGACCGGATCTACCGGATCGATCATTACCTCGGCAAGGAGCCGGTTCTCAACCTTCTTGTGTTTAGATTTGCCAACGCCTTGTTCGAGCCCGTGTGGAATCGCCACTACATCGACAGTGTCCAGATCACGTTGGTGGAGTCATTCGGCGTGGAGGGAAGAGGCTCCTTCTATGACACAGTTGGGGCGATGCGTGATGTTGTTCAAAACCATCTCCTTCATATCGTCAGCCTTCTCGCCATGGAGCCTCCGGCCTCGGCCGACACCGACGCTCTCCGGGATGAGACCACAAAGGTCCTCAAGGCGACACGGGTCCTCGATTCGAGTGAGGTGATCCGGGGTCAGTATCAGGGTTATCGGCAAGAACCGGGGGTGGCACCGGGCTCCCGCGCCGAAACGTTCGTGGCGATGCAGATTCACATCGACTCGTGGCGATGGGCGGGGGTTCCGTTTTTCGTCAGAGCCGGCAAAGCCCTTGAGCAAACCCTGACGGAGGCTGTGGTCGAATTCAAAGCCCCTCCGCGAATGTTGTTCGCCGGCACCGACAAGGCGCCCCACGCCAACACGCTGCATTTCCGCATGAAGCCCAACTACCTGATCGGACTCAGTCTCCAGGCCAAGCTGCCCGGAGAGAAACTGGTCAGCGAGGAGGTCGATCTTGATGTTCAAACCGAACAGGAATTGGGGATCGAAGGGCCGGAGGCCTACGAGCGGCTGTTGTGGGATGCCCTGGTTGGCGACCAGCGCCTCTTCGCCCGACAGGATTCGGTCGAGGAGGCCTGGAGGATCGTCGAACCGGCTCTCAACTCCGATGACGAGCTTTTCGTCTATCCGAGAGGGTCGTGGGGCCCGTCTTCGGCCTCGTTCCTGGTCGGACCAGATCGACATTGGCACGCCGGCGAGGAGTTGGGTGAAGAGTAGTGGGGCACCTGTTCGTCATTCCGAGTCCCTCAAGAACGGGGGCCCTCGTCGGGGCCCCGCGGTCGTTTCTGGCCAAGTCGCGTGTAGCTGTCAACAGCCAAACGCCCCAGACACGAGAGGCGCCGGGTTGTGTTTTTTCACCGAAGGCGAAGGTCCCGCCCGTGCCGACATTCTTTGGCGGGTGGGCGTCGGTCCAGGCGTTCTTTGGCCTCACAGCGTCGCCGGCGAAGCTGTGAGGCCAAAGAAGATGTAAAGCGACGCCCACACGCCAAAGAACCGGGCGACGCCGATCCGGAGGGCACCAGGCCGACACGGAAGCGCCTTTCAATCCTTCGCTGATTCTTCTTCTGGATTGCACCCCGTCTCGGATGATTGCGGAGAACCCCTCAGTCCTCCTTCTCCTGTCTCAAAATCAGCCTGTTGTCCGACTGTCCGGTCGGCTCAGGCCGATGAGATCAATTGTTGATCTCCCAGGTGCCGGCCGACTTGATCAGCTTGGCCAGGTCTCCGGGCCCCCGCTTGGCCTGGGCGTCGATCAGTTGCTGGCCCATCCCGCTCTCGTAAGTTGGTCGAGCGACGTTACGGAAGATGCCCATCGGAGTAGGCCCATACGGTCCGTGCGACAACCTTGAAAGAGCGAAGGCGACAGTAGGGTCGGCCCGATTCTGGTCATGGACCAGGATGCGGGCGGGATCGACGCTGGCAGTGTCGACGATCTGGGCCCGCCCGTCTTCGAAGATCACTGCCTTGTCGCCGGCCGGGCCGAACGTGATCGGCTTGCCGTGGACGAGGTCGATTCGATTGACGGCCTTTTCTTCCTTGCCGGTCAGCTGGATGAAGGCCTTGTCGTTGAACACGTTGCAGTTCTGATAGATCTCGATGAAGGCGGTGCCCTGATGGTCGTAAGCCGCCTGCAGGATCTCAGTCGTGTGGGTCCGGTCCATGTCGATAGTGCGCGCCACAAACGAAGACTCGGCTCCGATCGCGAGGCTGATTGGGTTGAACGGGTAGTCAACGGATCCCATCGGCGTCGACTTGGTCTGCTTGCCGACCTCTGAGGTAGGGGAGTATTGGCCCTTGGTCAGACCGTAGATCTGGTTGTTGAAGAGCAGGATCTTCAGGTTGAAGTTGCGACGCAGCGAGTGGATCAAGTGGTTGCCGCCGATCGATAGGGCATCTCCGTCTCCGGTGACCACCCACACCGACAGGTCCGGCCGAGTGGCGGCGATTCCGGAGGCGATGGCGGGCGCCCGACCGTGGATGGAGTGCATCCCGTAGGTGTTCATGTAATAGGGGAACCGGGATGAACAGCCGATCCCCGAGACGAAGACGATCTTTTCCCGGGCCACGCCCATGTTCGCCATGAACCCCTGGACCGCGGCCAGGATCGTGTAGTCACCACAGCCAGGGCACCAACGAACTTCTTGATCGGTCTGAAAGTCGGAGCGACTATACGTCGGGGCGGTCATTGCAATTTCTCCATCATTTCCAACACTGCTTCTTCGATCTCGGCCACCTTGAAAGGCTCACCCTGGACTTTGTTGAGGCCCTTGGCATCCACCAGGAAGTCGGCCCGGATCAGCTTGACCAATTGGCCGGTGTTGAGTTCCGGCACGAGGACGTGTGGATAGGCCCGCACCACATCGCCGAGGTTCTTTGGGAAGGGGTTGAGGTAGCGCAGGTGGGCGATGGCGACCTTCTTGCCTTTGGCCCGGAGCCGGTTGGCGGCTGCCTTGATGGCGCCGAAGGTCGATCCCCAACCCAGCACCAGTATCTCGGCACCGTCGTCGGAGTTGACGCTGAGCTCGGGGATGTCGTTGGCGATGTTGGCGATCTTCCAGGCGCGGCTGTCCGTCATCAGCTGATGGTTGCCGGGGTCATAGGAGACATCGCCGGTCACGGCTTCCTTCTCGATCCCACCGATCCGATGCTCCAACCCGGGGGTGCCGGGGACTGCCCACGGACGGGCAAATGTCTCGAGGTCCCGCAGGTAGGGCAGGAAGTGGCCGGTCCCGTCGGCACTCCGGCCGTTGAGAGCTGTGGCAAAGGGGACCGAGATGTCGGGGAGGCTTTCGACATCCGGCAGCTTCCAGGGTTCCGAACTGTTGGCGACGTGGTTGTCGGACATCAGAATCACCGGGGTCATGTACTTGAGGGCGATCCGGACCGCTTCGATGGTGAGCTCGAAAGCTTCCGAAGGAGTGGGGATCGCAATCACCGGAAGGGGCGCTTCGCCATGTCGCCCAAACAGCGCCATCAGAA
>JANMST010000378.1:0-3081 GCA_031389635.1 Acidimicrobiia bacterium
AGACGGCGTCCTCGGCGGCGGATTCGAGCAGAGCCAGGTCAACGCGGTAGGGAGCGAAGACGCGCCGCCGCTCGTCAGCTTCCGACTCCTGGCCCATCGATGCCCAAACGTCCGTATAGACGGCGTCCGCCCCCGCCACGGCCTCCTTGGCGTCGTTGGTCACTAGTACGTCTCCGAAGCGATGGGCCTCGGCCAGAAGTTGACGATCCGGCTCGTACCCCGCAGGGGTCGCGATCCTGACTGACGCCCCGGCCATCGCGGCCGCCAGCATCAACGAGTTGCAGGTGTTGTTGCCGTCACCGACGTAAGCCAGGACTGATCCTTCGATCGGGCGATGCTCGGCGAGAGTCTGCAGGTCGGCGATGGCCTGACAGGGATGTTCGCGATCCGACAGCAGGTTGATCACCGGTACCGAAACCACTTCGGCGATCTGCTCGAGGTCGGAGTGGTCGAACACCCGCATCCCGAGGAGATCGAGGTATCGCTCGAGGACCCGGCCGACGTCTTCGGGCGTTTCCCGGGTCCCCAGCCCGACCTGTTCGTTGCGGATGACGACGGGGTGCACGCCCAATTGGATGGCGGCGACGTCACATGAAACCCAGGTTCGCACGGACTGCTTCATGAAGAACAGGCCGATCGACCGCCCTGTCAACGCCCCGGCCACGGAGCCAGGATCGGCTTTTACTTTGGCAGCCAGAGCGACCAGTTCGCGCAACTCAGTGGGCTCGACATCCCCTATGCCTAGGAGACGATTCACCTCAGATACCCCGTAAGGTTGCGCTGAGAGCCTGGGCGGCCGCGATCAGATCGTTGCGAAGGGCTGCTGCTTCCTCGGTGGTCAGCGTGTGGTCCTGGGCCCGGAAGACGTAACGAATTGCCAGGCTCTTTCGGCCTGGAGGGAGGTTGGCGCCGCGGTACTCATCGAACACGCGAGCATCCTCGAGTTGGTCGGCGTGGGGGGCCATTGTTGCCCGCAGGAGGTCGGCAGCGGGCAATCCCTCGTCGACCTCGAACGCGAGATCGAACTCCACCGGCGGATAGACGCTCGGTTCGACGATCTGCCAGTCGGGGACCGGGGCGATGATCGGGGACATGTTCAGTTCTCCGGCCGCGACCCGTCCTTCGAGGGCATAGGCGGCGGCGGTCACGGGATGGATCTCGCCGACGTGGCCGATGCGTTGGCTATTGACGAAAACGTCGGCGGTCCGTCCCGGGTGGAAGCCGGGGTGGGTCGCTGCCTTCAGCTCGAAGTCAAGACGCAATCCCTCGCCGAGGAGCCTCCAGATAGCTGTCGCCGTGTGCACATCGGTCGGTCGGTGCGAACCATCGAGGGTTCGCGGCCCGAACCCACCAGTCGCCGCGAAGGCGAGGCGGTCGGGCTGATCCGGCACGCGGGAGTCCTCGGTCCAATGCCGATGGTGAAAGACCCGTCCGATCTCGAACAGTGCCACGTCGGTAAGGCCGCGGGTGGCGTTGTATCGCAAAGAGCGCAGAAGACCGGGCACCAGTGAGGTCCGGAGCGAAGACAGTTCATCGTTCAGTGGATTCTTGACCGAGATCGTCTGGCGGCCTTCGTGGTCGATGGGATAGGCGAAGGCATCCAGGTCCTCTGGACCGAGAAAGGCGAGATTGACGGCCTGTGAAAGGCCGGCGCCGGTGAGGATCCGTCGCACCGTTCGGTGGCGCCTTTGCTCGACGGTCCAGCCACCTCCAGGGCCAGTCGGCACCGTCTCTGCGAACCTGTCCAATCCGAAGAGGCGAGCAACCTCTTCGACCAGGTCGACCGGTCGAGTCAAGTCGGGCCGGTAAGTTGGCACGGTGACGGCCAGGGGATCGGATCCTTTTACGTCGAAGCGCAACCGCCTCAACAACGGCGCCACTTCGGACAACGGAACATCGTCTCCGAGGATGCGGGTGACCTCGGATAAACGAAGTTCGATGTGGGCCGGCTCAACGACCCTGGCGATCTCGTCGATATAAGTCGCCGGCGTTGTCCCCCCCGTCAGTTCCACCATCAGCCTGGCGGCGCGTGCGGCGGCGTCGGGGGGAAGGTTGGGGTCGACGCCTCGCTCGAACCGTCGTGACGCCTCCGAGAGGAGACCGTGTCGGCGGCTCATATACATGATCGTCGGGGGATCCCAGGCGGCGGCCTCGATCAACACTCGTTTGCTCGTCGCCGAGACTTCGGATTCCTCGCCGCCCATGGTTCCCGCCAAACCGGAGGCCTTGACGGCATCGGCCACCACCAGGTCGTCGGGGATGAGAGTGCGCTCAACCCCGTCGAGAGTTACTAGCTTCTCCCCCGGCTGCGCCCGCCGGACGATGATCGACTCGTCCGTTACTTTGTCGAGGTCGAAGGCATGAAGGGGCTGGCCCATCTCGAGCATTACATAGTTGGTCACGTCAACTACGTTCGATATCGGGCGGACCCCGGCTGCCCGCAGGCGTTGGCGCATCCAGAACGGAGAGGGCGCGATCTTGGCTCCTCGAAGCTCCCGTGCGACGAAGCGGTAACAGCCGGTGGGGTCCTCGATCCGAACCTTGACTTTGGGAACTTCCCCGGACGTGGGTGGATCGATCGGGGGAAGCGTGTACGGAATGTCGTAGTACGCCGCGAGGTCGCGGGCGATGCCGATCATCGACATCGCGTCTGGCCGGTTGGAAGTGATCTCCAGGTCGAAGATCACATCGGGAAGAGCGACCAGCTCGGTAAAATCGACGCCGACCGGTGCATCAGAATCGAGCACCAGGATCCCAGCGTGATCGTCACCGAGGCCAAGTTCGCGTTCGGAGAGGATCATCCCGGCCGACTCGATCCCCCGAATCTGGCGACGTCCGATTTCCATCCCTCCCGGTAGCACCGCACCTGGCACGGCAAAGGCGACCTTCGCACCGGTTTCGAAATTCCAGGCTCCGCACACCACCTCGATTTGTTCTCTTCCCGTGTTGACAGTGCAAAGTCGAACTTTGTCGGCGTTCGGGTGAGGCCTGATCTCGTCGACTCGCGCCACGTAAACGCCGGTCCACCCGGAGTCGACCACACCGACGCTCTCAACCTTGTGGCCGATCAAATCGAGTACG
>JANMST010000385.1:0-4619 GCA_031389635.1 Acidimicrobiia bacterium
AGTTGCTGCCAGAAAGGCGTCTGCTCGGGGTCGAGGGCGGAGATCTCTACCTCGTTCTCCCTCAGGATGTTCACGAGATCGTCGTTTGCCCAGGGCGACACAATTCAAGGCCGGTTCGTCGAGCCGCAGCCGGTGCCCGACGAGCCCACCGTCACCTCGGAGCTGTTCTCGACGGTTCGACCTTCCTGGGCAAACGACGATCTCGTGAACATCCTGAGGGAGAACGAGGTAGAGATCTCCGCCCTCGACCCCGAGCAGACGCCTTTCTGGCAGCAACTCCTCTTTGGCTTCGGGCCGACGTTGTTGTTGCTGTGGATTTTTGTGTCGATGTGGCGCCGGGCCGGCTCTGCTCTTGGTGGCATCGGTGGTCTTGGCAAGAGCAAGGCCAAGCGCTTCGAGGCCTCCGACCAGCGCACCACTTTCGAAGACGTGGCCGGAATCGAGGACGCCAAAGCCGAGTTGACGGAGATCGTTGACTTCCTCAAGAGCCCTGAGAAATACACCCGCCTGGGCGGCACCATCCCCAAGGGTGTCCTTCTCTCGGGCCCGCCGGGAACCGGTAAGACCCTGCTGGCCCGAGCTGTGGCCGGTGAAGCCAACGTCCCCTTCTTCTCCATCTCGGCCTCCGAATTCATCGAAATGGTGGTCGGCGTGGGAGCCAGCCGGGTGAGGGACCTCTTCAACGAAGCCAAGAAGGTCGCCCCGGCGATCGTTTTCATCGACGAACTCGATGCCATCGGCCGGGCGCGGGGATCGGGGATGTCGTTGGGCGGACACGACGAACGGGAGCAGACCCTCAATCAGATCCTCACCGAGATGGACGGATTCACCGGATCCGAGGGCGTGATCGTGATCGCCGCCACCAACCGCCCCGAGATCCTCGACCCTGCCTTGATGCGACCGGGCCGCTTCGACCGCCAGGTAGTGGTGAGCCCGCCCGACCAGCGAGGACGCCTGGCGATCCTCCAGGTCCATACCCGCAAAGTTCCGCTTGGCCCCGAAGTCGATCTCGGTGCGATTGCCTCGGCAACCCCGGGCATGGTCGGCGCCGACCTACGGAACCTGGTCAACGAAGCCGCGCTGATGGCAGCGAGGCGCAGCCACGAGTACGTGATGATGGGCGACTTCACCGATGCCATGGAGAAAATCGTCCTCGGCACCGAGCGCCAGATCATGATGAGCCTGGACGAGAAGGAGCGGACCGCGTTCCACGAGTCGGGCCACGCTCTCCTCGGGATGCTCCAACCCGGAGCCGATCCGGTTCGGAAGATTTCGATCATCCCCCGCGGCCGGGCCCTCGGTGTGACCTTCCAATCCCCGGACGCGGATAGGTATGCCTATGACCGCGACTACTTGCGGGGCCGCATCATCGGGGCTCTGGGTGGTCGGGCCGCCGAGGAAGTTGTGTTTGGAAGCATGACCACCGGCGCCGAGAACGACCTCGTTCAGGTAACCCGGATCGCACGGTCGATGGTCGGTCGGTGGGGTATGTCGGAGGCGATCGGACCTGTCACGGTCATCGAGGAGCACCGTGACCCGTTCACCCGATCGGAAGTGTCGGAAAGCACCCAGGAGCTGATCGACACCGAAGTCCGTCGCATCGTCGACGAGTGCTACGACATGGCGATCATCACCCTGAAAGAGCACCGCCCTCAGCTGGATGCCCTGGCCCAGGCGCTCCTCCAGAAGGAAACCCTCGAGGAAGTCGAGGCCTACGCCATAGCCGGCATCGAACGCCCGACAACGCCGGAAATCAAGTAGACCGAAGGGCAAGGACGCTAAGTCGTGAAGGGGCGCCTCACGTCCCACGTCACACGCCCCACGTTTGAAGATTGCGTGAGACGTGAGGCGTGAGACGTCCCCGCTTCAGGTGCTCCTAGCGCCCCTCGATCTCGCCAAGCCGTTTTTCCAAGTGGCGGCGTTCGACGTCGTTGATTGGAAACGTCAGGGCTTGGCGGAAGCTCTCGGCCGCTTCGACGGGTCGGCCCGCCCTTGCCAGGAGTTCGGCTCGGGCCGCGTGGAAGGGTTGGTAACCAGCCAATGCTCCGGCCAGCGGCTCCATCAGAGCGAGCCCGGCTGACTCATCCTCCGCCATCGCCACGGCGGCCGCGTGGTTCAGAGCCACCACGGGCGAAGGTCTCAGTTCGTAGAGCGAAATGTAAAGCTCGACTAGCGCTCCCCAGTCCGTGGCAGCGTGAGAAGGTGAGGTTGAGTGAAGGGCGGCGATCCTCGCCTGGAGCACATAGGGACGCTCGATCCCGCGCTCGTGAACGTGTTGCAGCAACACCAGGCCCCGATCGATTGCTGCTCGATTCCATTTGGTCCGGTCGTGGTCGGCCAGCAGCACCAATTCGCCTGCGGAGTCGATCCTCCCCGGTCGCCGTCCCTCGGTCAGCCAGCAGAGGGCGGCCAATCCCAGCACATTTGGCTCATCAGGCAGGAGCCCGACCAGCATCTCCGCCAGGTGGATGCCCTCCTGGCAGAGATCAACCCGAACCAGCTCGTTCCCGGACATCGACGAGTAGCCCTCGTTGAATATCAGGTAGACGACGGCGAGGACCGACTCCATTCGGGCGGGAAGTTGTTCGGATGAGGGAACCTGATAGGAGATGCCGGCCAGTCGGATCTTGTTCTTGGCCCGGGTGATCCGTTGGAACATCGTGGCCTCTGACGTCAGGAACGCTCTGGCTATCTCGGCGGTCGTCAATCCACCAAGAGTCCGAAGAGTCAATGCCACCTGCCCTTCCGGCGACAAGGCCGGGTGACAACAGGTGAATATCAGGCGCAGCCGCTCGTCGGGGACACTCGAGTCGGATCGATCTATTGGCAACGTCGCCTCCTCGGCGGCCAGCAGCGGCAGTCTCTCCTCCAGTCGCCGGCGGCGCCGCAACCGGTCGATTCCCTTACGCCGGGCCACGGTTAGTAGCCAGGCTGCGGGGTTGGCAGGCGTACCGCTGCGGGGCCAGGTCTCGACCGCGCTAGCCACCGCCTCTGCCAGGGCTTCTTCGGCAACATCGAAGTCCCCGAAGCTCCTGATCAGCGACGAGAGCACGAGGCCGTGCTCGCGGCGGAAGATGTCCTCAAGAGCCTGGGCCGGATTCAATTCACCGTCAGGCCCACACCGGTCGGACCTCGATGATCGTCCGCCCGACCGACGGAATGGCGCTGGCATCGGCGAGGGCGTGATCGAGATCGTCGGCCTCGATGATGTAGAAGCCACCGAGCTGTTCCTTGGTGTCCGCATACGGCCCGTCTGTCATGACGATTTTCCCGTCGACCATCCGAACGGTGGTTGCGGTGGCGGAAGGCTGCAACCGATCGCCGCCGAGGAAGCGACCCTCGTCCCGCCACTTCCGGGCCAGGGCGCTGTGGGCGGCCACAATCGCGTTGATTTCGTCCTCTGCCAGAGCGGCTTCTTCGCCCTCGTTGTCGTAGATCATCAGCACGTACTGCACGGCGTCTCCTTGATCGGGTGACCATACGACGCCCGGCCGGGGCCAGATTCGACACCTCGATTTGTTTTCCTTGCACGAACGAGAATTCTGCGAGGAAATGTCGAATCGGCCAACATCGGTTCGTCGTGTGACGTAACCGACAAGGAGGAACATGACGTTTCTGATGCTTACGTACGTGAGCGAAGCGGGTGCTGCCGCTTATGAAGAGATCGGCACCGAACAGCAGGAAGTAGCGCGGGTGGAGCACGTCAATTGGTTCGAGCAAAACGGGTCTGCCCTGCGGGGTGGTTACGAACTTGCGTGGCCGCGACGAACCGGCCGGATCGCCGCCGACCAGCAATTGGTCATGCTCGACGGTCCGTTCGCCGACACCAAAGAGGCATTGGGAGGGGTGATCGTGCTCGAAGCGGAGTCATTGGAAGCGGCCTGCGAGATAGCCCGCACCTGGCCCTCTCTGCGGTTGTACCCGGGTGCCAAGGTCGAAGTCGTGCCGGTAGGAGAATGAGATGAGCGGAAGAGACGTCGCCAGCGAGTTGGCCAACATGGCCGTCAACCTTGAACAGAAGACCGGCCGCAGCATGAGCGAGTGGATCGAAGTGGTCCTGGCCTCGGGCAAGGCCCAGCACGGAGAGATGCTCTCCTATCTCAAGGAACAGCACGGCCTAACCCACGGGTACGCCAACCTCGTCGCCCATGCCGCACGCGAAAAGGCTGCGGGCGGCCCGGTCGGCGAGGAGGATCTGGTCACAGCCCAATACGTCGGCAAGGAGGGCCTTCGGCCGATCTACGAGTCCCTGATCAAAGTCGTTTCCAAATTCGGCGACGATGTCGAACTCGCCCCCAAGAAGGCCGGCGTCAGCCTCCGACGGTCCAAGCAGTTCGCCCTGATCGAACCGACCACCAGGACGCGGATCGACATCGGCATCAACGTGAAAGACATGGCCCCGACCGACCGCCTGAAGGCGGTGGGTGGAATGTGCACGCACAAGGTCGGCGTGACCAGCCTCGATCAGGTCGACCACGAGCTGATCGCCTGGCTCCGGGAGGCGTACGAGCGGGCCTAACCCGCGAGAACCCCCGTTTTGGGGGGGGGGGCCCAGGGGGGGGGCGGGGCGGGGGGGGACCGGGACCGGCGGGGGGGTGGGGGTGGTGTTGGGGGGGGGG
>JANMST010000405.1:0-3968 GCA_031389635.1 Acidimicrobiia bacterium
CTTTGCCAGGATGCGGGCGGTGGTGGTCTTGCCGGTGCCGCGGGGCCCAGCGAACAAGTAGGCGTGGGCTACCCGGCCCTCGGAGACCTCCCGGGCCAGGGTGGAGGTGACATGGCCCTGTCCAACTATGTCTTCGAAGGACTGAGGCCGGTATTTGCGATAAAGAGCCTGGTACATAGGCGTTTGGCGTGTGCGTTCTGCGTCTTGCGTTGGAGGGCTTGGCAGTCCCTAGCGTACGGGAACCCCGGGACAGTAACCACCGGGCCTTACCCACCACGCAAAACGCACCACGCACCACGTCCCTAGGGTTCATTCTTTGGTTTCTTCCGCCGATACAAACCCGTGAGCCTGATGACTGCTTCGTCCGACGACGCCCAAATCGCTATCAACCCCGAACCGCAGGCGGCCGACGGCGTACCACAGGCACCTCCGGCAGTCTGGGCCAAGGGTCTGGTCCGCCGGTTTGGAAAGGAAACGGCCGTCGACGGGATCGACCTCGCTATCCAGCCAGGGGAGTTTTACGGGCTGCTGGGCCAGAACGGGGCCGGCAAGACCACAACGATCAAGATGATCGTCGGCCTTCTCAGACCGAACGAGGGCACCGCTGGAATCGGCGAGTTCGAGACCTGGAAACAGCCTCTCGAGGTGAAGAAGCGAATCGGCGTGCTTCCGGAGGAGTTCAACCTCTACGAGCGCCTGACCGGTTCCGAGTTGTTGGACTTCACCTCCGCCATGCACGGCCTCGATCGGGAGGAAGCTGTCGCCCGCCGGGTTGAACTTCTCGAGCTTCTCGACCTTTCGGAGGCGGCCGGGAAACTGGTCGGCGACTACTCGCGAGGAATGCGGAAGAAGGTTGCTCTTGCCGCGGCAATCATCCACCGACCTCCTGTCCTCTTCCTGGACGAGCCTTTCGAGGGAGTCGATCCGGTCTCCGCTCGACTGATCCAGGATCTTCTCCGTCGCTACACCGCCCAGGGGGCAACCATCGTCTTTTCGTCGCACGAGATGTATCTCGTCGAGCGACTGTGCACCCGGATCGGAATCATGCAGCGGGGTGCTCTCGTCGTCGAAGAAACACCGCAAGGTTTGTGTGAGCGCCTCGGGGTCGACACTGTCGAGGACGCCTTCATCCTCGCGGTCGGCGGCGGCACCAGCACAGAAGGACTTGCGTGGTTGCAGAACTCGCCCGGCTGAAGTTCCTTCTTACTTGGAATGGCCTCAAAAAGGATTGGCAGCGCCGGATCGGCCTACCTGCCGTAGTCACCGCGATGGGCTGGATCTCCTGGAAGCTCGCCACGGGATTCATCAGCCAGCACGGCCTCCTATCTCCCCAACAGGCGGGCGAGTTCTCGATGTGGGCCGCCCTCGGCTTCTTTATCGGGTGGGTCGCGCTGCCGGTCGTGATCTTTCCGCTCGACGAGACCCTCGACCCGGCCCAGTTGGCTGTGTTCGCGATACCCCGCACTCGCCTCTTGACGGGGTTGGCGATCGCCTCACTGATTGGTCCGTCGGTGGTAGTGCCCACCATCCTCATCGGATCCAACGTCTGGATCCAGGACGGTTGGGCCCGGGTTGTCGCTCTGCTGGCAGGAGTGGTGTTCATCGCCCAGATGGCAGTGGCCTCCCATCTCTTCACGGGTGTCATATCCGCCATGCTCCGGAGCCGTCGGGGCCGTGACCTGGCAGTCCTTGTTGTTGTCGGGATCGGCCTGTTCACATTCGGCGGGTACCAACTCGTAGGCGGGGAAGTGGATCGCATCGGTGTGTCAGGTGCTCTGGCGGCGCACCCGATCACCGATTGGGCGGCGCTGCTACCTCCCGTAGCGGCGCAGCGGGCGGTGGTCGAAGCACAAGCCGGCAACTGGGGGGCTTCGTAGGCGATGCTTGCCGCCGCCGGCGCCTGGCTCGTGATCATGGGCAAGGCCTGGGGACGATTGCTGTCGTGGATGCTGGTGACTCCTGACCACTCCCCACGTCCGGATCGCGCAAGGCACCGAAGGGGCATGGCTGAACGAGGGCTCTGGGGACCTCGATGGGTTCTGGCTCGGAAGGAGCTGAAGTTCTACATCCGGGATCCTCGACAGCGACTGGTTTGGACGGGGACGGTGATCTTCGTCGGCCTGGCCGTGGCTGTGCTGGTCGTGGGCACCGAGTCGATGGCTCAGTTCCGCAATTCGTCCTGGCTTCCCCTGCTGGCTCCGGCGATGGTGCTGTTCGTCGGCCTGCCGATCGCACTCAATCAATTCGGATGGGAGCGCAACGCCGCCAGCTACCTGTTCGCCCTCCCGATCAAACCCCGCCATCTCCTCCATGGCAAGAATATGGCGATCGTTCTCGGGCTTTCGATCGAAACCGCTTTCCTCGCCATCCTGCTCGCCACCTTCAGCAGTAGTTGGGAGGTGCTGCAACTGGTACCAGGGCTGGCTGTGGCCGCGATCGGCAGTCAACTCGCCGTCGGCAACCTGGTGTCCGTCCTCAGTCCGTTGCGCCTGCCGCGCGAGGGCACGGACGTTTTCGCCCAGTCGTCCGAACAGGGCTGTCTTGCGCTGGTGGCGCAGATGATCTCGTTCATGTTGATCGGTCTTCTGATGGTTCCGCCCTCGGTCGCGGTCGTTCTGACCGTGAGCTTCGGACAGGTCCTGTCGCCGCTTGTCACGACATTGTTCGCCGCCGCCTGGGGTGCGATGTTGTATGTGGGATCGCTGTTCTTGGCCGGCTGGCTTTTGGGACGCAAGGCCCCCGAAATAGTGAACTGGGTGCAGACCCACTAGCGCCACGCATAACCTTTCCTCGATGCGATTGGGTATCGATCTCGACGGGGTTGTGGCTGATTTCAACGCCGGGTGGATCCGGCGATACAACCAGGAGTACGGCTCGGAACTCCCCGCTGATGCGGTCAAGGCCTGGGACGCCATTCCCAGCCTCACCCACTTCGAGGACATGGGTGAGTTCTGGAGGTGGGCCCGCAACCACGACGGCCACACTCTGTTCAGGCACCTCGATACCTATCCAGGTGCGGTCGATGCCCTCAGGCAACTGAGCAAGAAGCACGAGATCGTGATCATCACCACCAAACCCCTCTGGGCCATCCACGACACTTTCGCCTGGATTGCCCATCACCGCATCCCCACTTCCGAAGTCCACATCAAAGATGCCAAGTGGAGAGTGGAGTGCGACTTCTACCTCGACGACGGCCCCCATGTGATCGATTCCCTCGTCAAGAACAGGCCCGAGGCAACGATCTGTCGATTCGTCCGACCCTGGAACCATCCTGTGGCCGGTGCAGTAGACATCTCCGACTGGGAACAGTTTGTCAATGAGGTCGACCGGCCTGCCCGTCTACCCCAGTAGGGGTATCGTGACCAGGCGGGCCGGGTTCACCCATTTGCCTGCGCATCAAACACACCAAAGGGAGAAGCTGATGAAACGCAGATGGACAATTCTGTTGATTTTGTCAATGGTTTTGGCCGCATGCGGCGGCTCAAGCGTCGAAACGACCGCCTCCACCACGGCCACCACTGCCGCCGCCACGACTACAGAGGCGGAAACCACCACCGCGGCTCCAGAGCCAGAACTCGGCACGGCCGACAATCCGATTCAGGTGCTGTTTGTGCCCTCGGTCGAAGCTGAGGTCATAGTCTCGGGCGGTGAGGTGATGAAGGCCGCGCTGGAGGACGCCACCGGGCTCGTCTTCGAAGTGTCGGTACCGACCTCCTATGCAGCCACGATCGAGGAGATGTGTGCCGCTCCCGACCGGACCATGGGCTTCATTCCCGGGCTCGGGTACGTGCTGGCATCCAATCTCTGTGGTGTCGACGTTGGCTTCAAGGCGATTCGGTTCGGATACGACGTCTACTGGGCGCAATTCCTGGTTCGTCGTGACTCAGATATCGCCTCCATCGACGATCTCGCCGGACGGAGCTGGGCCTATCCCGACCCGGGCTCAACCTCGGGCTACATGGTCCCGC
>JANMST010000415.1:0-4394 GCA_031389635.1 Acidimicrobiia bacterium
CCAGTGAAGAAGCAGACGGCGCACTTCCTGGCCGAGGTCGGTCGAGCCCGGTTCGCGGACGCTCACCACATGCTCGCCCCGGTCGGTCAAGGCCCGGGACAGAAGTGTGCCGACGGTCGTCTTGCCGGCGCCCTCCCCCCCTTCGATCGCGAGATAGAAGCCGCTCACTCTTCATCCACGGGACGCGAAGCGGGGCGGGGATTGTGACTTCGGTCGCCGCGCATCCAGGTAATGGCGTCTCCTGCCTCAGCGAGGGTGGCCAACTGATCGGCATCGAAACCCTTGGGGCGGATCTCTTCCCGGGCTGCCCACAGGACGGTTCCTCCGACCAGCAGCACCACCAGACCGCCGAGCACGATTACTGCTCTGATGCCCTCGTTGAGCTCACCCGCCAGAACCCCATCGAGGGCCGCCGCCCCCACTCCGGCCAAAGCGAAGGAGATCAACAGAGCAGTCCTGGCGAAGGCGAACATCGTTGCGAAAGTGCGGCCTCGAAGCTCGTCGTCGACGGTGGCGTGGAGCTGGGTGAAGGCAGTGACGTAAGCGACGCCGGTCCCGACGCCGGTTAAGAGTGTCCAGGCAGTCGCTGCCCACAGCGAGTCGGTGAAGCCGGTGGCGACGATGGCAACCCCGATGCTCGCCAAGGCAACCCCGAACACGAGCTGGCGTCGAGTGTCCATAGTGCCGAGGATCGTGACTCCCAGCATTCCAAGTCCAACCCCGATCCCGAGCGCGGTGACGATTATCCCGTAGCCCGCGTCGGAAACCCTCAGCACCTGCTCCGCGAACGGCTGCCCGATCACAAACAGAGCGCCGCCGCCGAAGAGGCCCGCTGCCATCCCGAGGATCATCCGGCGGATCGGCCCACTTCTCGTGACGAAACGGAAGCCCTCCCCGATGTCACGCATCGGAGTCCGAAGGTCGAGCTTGCCCTTGGCCCGACGGGACTTGGGAAGCTTGACCTCGGGAATCGAAGTGAACACGACGATCAAAGCCGAGATCAGGAACGTGACTGCATCGAACACGAAGGCGGCGCCAATCGACGATCCGAACGTGCCGAATTGAGGAAGCCGCGATCCCACCTCGCTCAGGCCGGCAAAGATTGCCGAGCCGATCGGTGCGGTCCCATAGTTGCTCAGAAGCGAGAGCCCGTTGGCCACGAGCAAATGGCGCTCCGGAATCAGGTGAGGCACGACTGCTTCGCGGGCCGGTTGGCGGATCATCGAAAGCAGCTCGATAAGGAAGGTGAGGACGAAAAGCTCGCGGTAGTTGTCGACGAAAACCAGACCGAGGGCGAGGCCAGCCCTTCCCACATCGGACACCAGCATCGTGATCTTGCGGTTCCAGCGGTCGGCGAGGACTCCCCCGACGATCCCGAACACGAGGCCCGGCAGGATCCGCCCGACCAGCGGCACCAGGATGCCCACGCTGGCCGAACTGCCGCCCCCGGCGATGCGAGCCGCCAGCGCAAAGCTGGCGAATAGGCTGACCCAGTCGCCGAGCGACGAAACCGCCTGAGACCACCACAGACGGGCAAATGGGCCCCGCCTGATGAGATCCCGGCCCCGGAGTTCAGAAACCGTCTCCAAGTTGATATGACCGTACTTTCCCGAAGTCGCCAATCCTATGGAGTGGTTGGCCATCCGGCCCGTCGAGGCCCGTCCCTCCATTCACCCCCATTTAGCCCGGGTGAGACCCATCCGATGAGGACGGGTATCTGGGAGTTGACATCCGGCATCGGATAATGAACAGTGAAAAAAGGGAGCAGGCCCCCAAATCGGTGTGGTCAGCGGAAGGGCACCGGGCCCCCCGCCAATCAAAATGAGACTGAAACCATGAAATTGATCATCGTTGAATCGCCCACAAAAGCTCGCACCATCTCCGGATTTCTGGGGGACGATGTCACCGTCGAAGCCTCGATGGGCCACATCCGCGACCTCCCTCGATCAGCCGCCGAGATCCCCGAGTCGCTCCGGGGTGAGGACTGGGCAAGGCTCGGTGTCAACGTCGCCAACGGCTTCGAACCTGTCTATGTAGTTCCCAAGGAACGGCGGGACCGGGTCAAGAAGCTCAAAGACCTCGTCAAAAAGGCTGACGAGCTGTACCTCGCCACCGATGAAGACCGCGAGGGGGAATCGATCGCCTGGCATCTGGCCGAGGTGCTCAAGCCCAAGATCGAAGTGAAGCGGATGGTGTTTCATGAGATCACCGAACCGGCGATCAGGGAAGCCTTCGCCAACCCGCGTCAGATCGATCGGCGTTTGGTCGACGCCCAGGAGGCGAGGCGAATCCTCGATCGCCTATACGGCTATGAGGTTTCGCCGGTTCTCTGGAGAAGGGTGCGGCAAGGCCTATCGGCGGGACGGGTCCAGAGCGTGGCGGTCCGGATCATCGTGGAGCGAGAGAGGGAGCGCATACAGTTCCGCTCGGCGACCTACTGGGACATCGAAGGCATCTTCTCGCCCAAATTTCGAGAAGGGAGCGACGACACTTCCAGCGGCTCGGACCGGGAATCGACTTTTCCGGGAACTCTGGTTGCCGTTGATGGAGTGAAGGTCGCCACCGGCGCCGAATTCGACGAAAAGGGCACCGCGACCAACAAGAACGTCGTCATCCTTGATGAGGAGGCCGCCACCGCGCTTGCCAGATCACTCGCACAGTCGGACTTCTCGGTCCGCTCCATCGAATCGAAGCCCTACCGGCGCAGCCCGTACCCGCCTTTCCGAACATCGACCCTGCAGCAAGAAGCCAGCCGCAAACTGCGTTTCGCAGCTTCCCGAACCATGTCGGTGGCTCAGCGCCTCTATGAAGCCGGACACATCACATACATGCGCACGGACTCCACCGCCCTGTCAGAAGCGGCGGTGGCGGCGGCCCGCAACCAGATCACACAACTCTATGGGCCGGAGTATCTGCCCAAGCAGCCACGCGTCTACGCCAACAAGGTCAAGAATGCCCAGGAGGCCCATGAGGCCATCAGACCGTCAGGGGACAAGTTCCGAACCCCGGAGCAAGTTGCCCGCGAAGTCGGCCAGGACGAGGCGAGGCTCTATGACCTGATCTGGAAGCGAGCAGTCGCATCACAGATGAACGACGCCGTCGGCGAATCCGTTTCGGTTCGTCTCGGCGCCGTCGCTGCGAACGGAGCCGATGCCGAATTCTCAGCTTCCGGCCGGACGATCACGTTCCCTGGCTTTCTCCGTGCCTACGTGGAAGGAAGCGACGACCCCGAAGCGGATCTCGACGACCAGGAGACGAGGCTGCCGACCCTGACCAAGGGACAGGACCTCGCGGTCCACGCCCTCGAACCAAACGGTCACACCACCAAACCGCCGCCGCGCTACACCGAGGCCTCGCTAGTAAGGCGCCTCGAGGAACTGGGAGTCGGCCGCCCCTCGACCTATGCCTCGATCCTGTCGACCATCGAAGACCGCGGCTACGTCTGGAAGAAGGGCCAGGCCCTCATCCCCACCTTCACCGCCTTCGCCGTCGTAAGCCTTCTCGAAGGGCACTTCCCTGACCTCGTTGACTATGAGTTCACGGCTCGCATGGAGGACGACCTCGATCGGATCGCCGACGGGGAGGAAAAGACGGTCCCCTGGTTGACGAGGTTCTACCTGGGCACCGGTGGACTGCAGAACCAGGTAGCCGAGCGACTCGACGCGATCGATGCACGGCAAGTGAACTCGATCCCCTTGGGGGAGGATCCTCAAGGGCGGGCGATCATCCTCAGGGTCGGGCGCTTCGGACCTTTCCTCGAACGTGACCTCGACCGTGCGTCCGTTCCGGACACTCTTCCCCCCGACGAACTGACGATCGAGAAGGCCATCGAACTGCTCGAAACGCAGCCCGCCGGCGACAAGATTCTCGGCACCGATCCCGACAGCGGGAAAGTGGTGCTCGCCAGAAACGGTCGCTACGGCCCTTACGTACAGCTCGGGGAGGCGGAAGGAAAAGAGAAACCGAAGACGGCGTCACTCCTCAAATCGATGACCCTCGACGATCTCACCCTCGACCAATCCCTGCTACTCCTGACCCTGCCCAGGATGGTGGGGACCGACCCGGACACCGGTGAGAAAATCCTGGCCCAGAACGGTCGCTACGGACCGTATCTCACCAGAGGCACCGACCGCCGGTCACTGGAGGCGGAGGATCAGTTGTTCACTGTTGAGGTCGCCGCCGCCGTCGAGTTGTTCCGCCAGCCACCCCGGAGAAAGGGACAACGAGCCGCCCCCAGCCCTGGACGACAGGTCGGCAACGACCCGGTATCGGGAAAGATGATCACAGTGCGATCCGGTCGGTTCGGGCCTTACGTCACCGACGGCGAAACCAATGCCTCATTGCGGACCAGCGAAGACCCCGACACCATACCCCTCGAACGAGCAGTCGAGTTG
>JANMST010000425.1:0-2699 GCA_031389635.1 Acidimicrobiia bacterium
CTCGACGGTCCTCCCGTCCGGCAGGTCTATGACACATGAGACCTCCCACTTCTCGCCATCCCACGGCTCATGCCGCTGCGCGAACTCCTCGTCCTCTCGCAAGCGTCGCCCTCGACCGCGTCGCATACCGCACAGAGCGGCGTCCGCTTATCTCAACGATCGGCCCGCACGGGCAATCCTTGACAGCCCTCGAAGCCAACAGTTCCTTTGGCTAACTCTACCCTAAGCTAAGCTTCGTTTGTAACCTTTGCTTATCTGGATGGGGGTCGAAGGATGGCCGAACACCAAAGGAGACGATGGGAACCTCGATTCGAGGGACTGACCCGCCGCGACCGGGGAGGCTGTGACTACGACGCCTACCTTCCTGATCCCCTCTCCGGGTGGAATCTCACTCTGCCCAGTGATCTCGCCGCCGATATCGCCGATGCCGAAACCGCGATCAGAGACCTGAACCAAGCCGGAACAAGCCATGTCAGTCTCGAAGGTCTCGCCCGTTTCCTCCTCAGAGCAGAATCGGTCGCCTCGTCCAAGATCGAAGGGCTCGACGCTGGGCCTCGTCGCTTGATCGAAGCCGAAGCGGTCATCGCCAAGGGCGGTGAGACCGCCGATCGGATCGCTGTCGAGGTTATCGGCAACATCGCCTCTATGGAGTCCGCCATCGAACTAGCGAGCAAAGAGAAGCAGATCTCGCTACCCGATCTGCTGGACATCCACCGGGTGCTGATGGATCGCTCACCCACCCCCGAGCTTGGAGGTGCCGTCCGCAAACAGCAAAACTGGATCGGAGGCAGCTCCTTTAACCCCTGCCGCGCCACCTTCGTCCCACCACCACCCGAGTACGTCGAGGACCTCCTCCACGAGCTCATCGGTTACACCAACGGGGACGAGCACTCGGCGCTGGTGCAGGCCGCCATTGCCCACGCCCAATTCGAAACCATCCACCCCTTCGCCGACGGAAACGGCCGCACCGGACGGGCACTCATCCACGTCATCCTCCGCCGACGGGGCCTCTCCCACACCTTCCTCCCGCCCATTAGCCTCGTCCTCGCCACCTGGTCGGACGACTACATCTCCGGACTGACCGCTTTCCGTCACCTCCACACCGCCGACAGCCCCCAAAGGTCAACCGCCGCCCACAACTGGCTGCGGACCTTCGCAGCCGCCACCCTCCGAGCATGCAACGACGCACAGGCCTACGCGTCGAGGATCGAGGAGCTCGTCGACCAGTGGGTGTCAAGCCTCGGCACCGTTCGGAAGGGATCGGCGTTGGACCTGCTCCTCGAAGTTCTCCCCGGCGTTCCCCTCATCACAGTGGAATCTGCCGCCCGGCTCATCAATCGCTCCGACGTCGCAGCCGGCGGAGCAGTCAACCGGCTCCTCGACACCGGAATCCTGACCCAGCGAAACGTCCGCAAGCAGCGCTATCGCATCTTCGAAGCACCCGCCGTCCTCGACCTGTTCACGTCACTGGAGCGCGCCCTTGCCAGCCCAACCGGTGACACCGCGACAGAACCACCCGTCCGGCTTGTGCCCCAGCCTCCAGCCACTCCAAGTTAGGAGGTTAGGAGACCGTTAGAAGTGGGACCCCACGCGACAACGCCTCACTCAAAAGACGCTCGGACCAGAGGCTGCCACACTACGGGTCCTAACTACATCTGTGCAACTAGCTTGGTTGAACCATGGCCGATTAGTGGTTGGTGGCGCCGGTCGGCCCCTTGCCCCGGGGAACCCTCAGATACCTCCTGTGGCCGCGGGCACTCGTCCATCACTCGCCAGCGGAGCCGAGCGCACGATCGGACGTCTCGCCGAGATATGCGGTGAGCACAGATTCAAAGAAACGGGAGACGTCAACAGCGCCGGTGAGAGCGTGCGCTGGCTCGTGAAGGAGGGTCCCTGCGTAGACCTGCAGGGAGCGGAGCTGCGAGCGTTTGATAACGATCGCACCAAGGGCCCAGACGCCGTCTGTCCCATCCAGCGTGACGCGCTCGGCGGGGCGCTGCCATCGGCCCCGATTAGGGCCAGGATGTCCGGGCTGCGGCTGAATATCTCGGCCTCAGCTGAACTCAAATACGCGGGCTCGACGAAGCTGTAGGTGAAGCTTTCGTTGTACTGTTGGACGTAGCCTTCGAGGGTGCGAAGACCTCCGTCGCCAGATTTCAACTGCGCATCCAGTTTCGACTTCTGTGAGTCATCGACGAGCACCACACCGAGACCGTCCCGCCTCATGTTGTCGACGACATTGGGATGCTCGGCTAGCTCCCGCTCGGTTATGAAAGCCACCTTACGACGCTCGTGAAGCAGGTTGATAGCCCGCGTCGAAATGTCGCTCCACACCATCTCGTCGCATTGATCGCCACGGGCACGTGCGTCAACCTGGCTGGCTAGGGCATCCAGCACCACCGGGGACGAAGCGCTCTTAAGAATCATCTTGACCCGCTCTGCATAGGTCGTGCGGCCGACGTTGAGGCGCTCGCGGTTGAGGCGCTTCCTCATCGCTTCGGTGAGATTGGTGATGTTGTAGGAGAAAAGAAAGTTGGACTCCTCATTGGCGAAAACGCCATTGATATAGACGCGGGCTGAGCTCTGACTGCTAGCGAGAATCTGGCCATAGTCGGTCGTTTCCAGGACCTCCTCGCCAACGAAACGAAGGAAGAGGGACTTGGCCGCATCCACATCGTCGCGCGTCACACCCTGAAGCA
>JANMST010000454.1:0-5042 GCA_031389635.1 Acidimicrobiia bacterium
GCTCCCGAGCATGCCCGGGTTTTTACCGACTCGGGGTGGGACAAGGCTCGCCTTCGGAACGAACTTCTGGAGCGCCTCACCTTCGATGGTGCCGAGGTCGTCAGAGGAGCAGGGGGAATCGCCGAAGGTGTGCCGCAACACAGACTTCAGCCCCGGATGACCAAGTTTCGACCCGACGGCCTTTGGTTCGTCCACGCCGGTGGCACGGCCGGGATGTTCAGCGGCATCATCAGCGGGTGGACCGGAGGCCCCCGTGGGTCGCAGATGGCAACCGTTTCGATCGACAACTGGAAGTAGGCAAGGAGTGGCCATGGAACTGCTGGATCCCACCGCCGAGTCGGCTCCCGTCGCCCATCGGGGAGCGCCGCGCCTCGAGGCGATCGACGGAACGACCGTTGGCCTTCTCGACATCTCGAAGCCCCGTGGAGATGTCTTCCTCGACCGCCTGGCGAAGCTGCTCGAGGCTCGCCACGTGACGGTTCGCCGCTATGCCAAACCCACCCATGCTCGGCCGGCCTCGGCCGACCTCAGATCTCAGATCGCGGCCGAATGTGATGCGGTGGTCGAGGCCCTCGCCGATTGAGGGAGTTGTACGTCGTGCAGTGTGCACGACATCACCAACCTGGAAGCCCTCGGCATCCCCGGCGTGTTCGTGGCTACTCGCGAATTCGAGTCCGCCGCGATCGCTCAAGGCTCGGCCCTCGGTTTCGACCCGCCCCGGGTGCTGGTTGCCCATCCGGTCCAGGACAGAACCGATGAAGAGTTGGTAGCTATGGCCGACGGGGCGTTGGGCGAAGTGGTAGCGGCGTTGACGCGATCCACCGATGTCGGTTAGCGATCGCTGTCCGATTAGGGCACCAGCAGCACTTTGCCAGTGGTCTCCCTCGCCTCGAGCTTGCGATGGGCGTCGGCCGCTTCCTTGATGGGGAGCCGCAGGCCCACGCGAACGTCGAGGTCGCCCGCTGTGATCAGCCCGAAGACTGCTGCCGCCCGGCGTCGCAACTCCTCCGGAGTCGCCACGTAGTGGCCGAGGCCCGGCCGGGTCAAGAACAGCGAGCCGAGCGCCGATAGCCGGAGCGGTGGGAACGGATCAGGGGGACCGCTGGCACTGCCATAGTTGACCATCATTCCCCTGGGCCTGAGAAGGGTCAGGCCCTGTTCGAATGTGGCCTTGCCGACCCCGTCATACACGACGTCGATCTGATTCTTTCCTACGAGGTCTTCGACCCCTTCGACAAAGTCGACCGCCTTGTAGTCGATGACATGATCGGCTCCGGCCGATTTGGCCAGGGCGACTTTGGCGGGGCCGCCAGCGGTTGCGATCACTTCGGCACCCGTTTGCTTCGCCATTTGCACGAGCAGGCGGCCCACACCGCCGGCCGCGGCGTGGATCAAACAGCGTTGGCCGGCGCGCAGCGGAAAGGTGTCATTGACGAGATAGTGGGCAGTTGCACCCTGGAGCAGGCTGGCAGCTGCCAGTTCGCCGGCGAGCGCATCCGGCACCGGCACAGCCCGGGCCTCCTTGATTGCGATGTAGTCCCCATATGAGCCACGCTGGTCGCACCAGCCAACCCGATCGCCGGGCTTGAAGGCGGTGACCCCTTCACCGACCGCCACTACCTCGCCGGCACCTTCCGAGCCAAGGACGAAGGGAAGGTCGATCTTGTAGAGGCCGGTCCGTTGATAAATGTCCATAAAGTTGACCCCGGCCGCCTCGATTGCGACCACCAATTGGCCGGCCTCGGGACTCGGGTCGGGGACGTGCTTCCACTGCAGGACCTCGGGGCCTCCGAGTTCTTCAACGACAATGGCATTCATGGGGTCCTCCTAAGACCAATCCGTTTTGGCGCGGATTATTGACAGCGAGGGAGCATAACTACGCGCCAAAACCGAGGGTTCAGTTCGAACCCACGGCTGCTATCGGCGTCGTATGCAACGCCAATGGCGACCAAAAACCGCCAATTCGGATTATGTACGATGCAATCTAGGTGGCTGTGACCTCTCCAAGCGACCGGATCTGATTCCCCTCCGATGAAGGAGACGGTGGTTGTGTCATGAGAGCCCGCATATCCCGGATGCGGAAGCTGTTGGTGGTCGACATGACACCGCTGCGTCAGTCCCGTGATTTCCGTTACCTCTATCTCGGCCAGATGGCGGCCTTTCTGGCGCGTGAGTTGACTGTGGTAGCGATTCCGTACCAGGCCTTCGTGCTCACCGGCTCTTCGCTGGTGGTGGGTGCGCTCGGATTGGCCCAGCTGGTACCCGGTTTGGCGGTGGCGCTCCTGGGTGGTGCGTTTTTCGACGCCTTCGATCGCAAGAAGCTCATGTGGATTAGCCAGGTCCTCCAGGCCGTGGTGGCAGCCGGGCTGATGGTCAACGCAGCGGTCCCGTCGCCGGCGCTGTGGCCGCTTTTCGTGCTCTCGGGCCTCAATGCGGGGCTTTCGTCGATCGACACCTCCACCCGGATCGCCGTCACCCCCTCATTGGTCACCCGCGATCTGCTTCCGGCGGCCCTGGCTCTCAACCAGACCATGGCGACTCTCGGAGGAGCCGCCGGTCCGGCCATCGCCGGAGTCCTCATCGCCACGTTCGGCATTTCTTTCAGCTTCGGATTGGAGGCATTCATCTTCCTCCTGGCGGCTCTGTCGGCGGTCGGGATCCGATCGCTTCCCAAGATGGATCAGAACACGAGCCTCGGTTTGCGATCCGTGGCCGACGGTTTCCGCTACATCAGGTCTCAGCGTCGGATCACGTCGACATTCGTCATCGACCTCAACGCAATGATCTTTGCCATGCCGCGGGCACTGTTCCCGGCGCTCGGCATTGGACTCTTCGCCGGAGACGCCAGCACAGTCGGCCTTCTCTACGCGGCCCCGGGGACCGGCGCCCTGGTAGCGGCCTCGACCGCAGGATGGGTGGGGGGCGTCAAACGGCAGGGGCTTATGGTGGTGTCGTCGATCCTCGTCTGGGGCGTGGCCATGACCCTGTTCGGGTTGGTCGGGTCGCTCCCGCTCGCTCTGGCCTTGCTTGCGATCGCCGGCTCCGCCGACGTCGTCTCGGCAGTGTTCCGGGGAACCATCGTGCAGTTGACCGTCCCCGACCATCTTCGGGGCCGCATCTCAGGCGTTCATGTGGCGGTGGTACGGAGCGGTCCCAGGCTCGGCGACCTGCGGGCCGGGGCAGTGGCGTCGGCTACGAGCGAACAGTTCTCGGTCGTGTCGGGAGGAATCCTCGCCATCCTCGGCACGCTTCTAATCGCGAAGTTGTACCCCGAACTGATCGGTGAGGATTCATTGCCCCGTTCCGGGTCCGACGCATTAGGCGGACCCGCTGGAATCGCCGGGTCCGACGGAATCGACTCCGGTTCGCCGATCTCGGAGCTAGCGCCCGACTCCGTCGAGGACCCTTAAAAGTTGCCCTCGGTGATCATCGCAAAGTGATCGTCGGTGACCCCTGGCGTGGCCCGCAGGGTCGTCAAGGGATCGAGGTCACCCATCTCAAATGGATAATCGGAGCCAAACAGCACGCGATCGACCCCAACCAGTGAGATAAGCGCGGCTACGGCCCGGGGGGAGTGAAGGACCGTATCGAAGTAAAGATCGCGGGCAATCTCGGCCGGCGACCTGACCGCATGTTGAGCGGCGAGATTCGGCATCTTGCGGAACCCGTGTTCGAGACGACCGAGCTGAAACGGGAGGAAGCCGCCGCCGTGCACGAGGATGATCCTCAGCCCCGGATGGCGATCGAATACTCCTGAGAGCATCAGGTTGGCTATTGCCACCGTGCTCTCGGCCGGTCGCCCGATCATGTTGTCGAGATGGTTTCGCAATTCGACTCCGGCTAAGGGCTGATAGGGGTGGATCAGCACAGGGCACGAGAGTTCGGAGGCCGCAGCCCAGAACGGGTCGAGCCCGGCCCGGTCGAGGTCGGTGCCGGCAACCGTCGTCGAGATCTCGACTCCGACCATTCCCAGGCTTTGACGAGGTATCGCAATTCGTCGGCAGCCGCATCGGGTGCTTGGAGCGGCACCGTCCCCATTGCCAGGAACCGTCCGGGCGAAGATGCTGCCTCCTCGGTGATGATCTCGTTGAGGCGCCGGCTGTAAACCGCGCCTGATGGTCCTTCGAGGGCATATCCGGTCATGTCGATCCAGCTCGTCAGAACCTGGACGTCAACTCCGGCCTCGTCCATCGCTTCCAGGCGTCGGGCTCGGTCGGTGAGGTAAGGCCGCAGAGGGCCGGCCTTGACCTTTCCGGCGAAGACCACTCCTGCTCCCTTGTCGCCCTCGACCCACTCGATGCCGAATCGATGGCCATCTGCCTTGAGTAGGTTGATGAGCTCGGCCGGGACGCAGTGAGCCTGAACGTCGTATATCAAGATATGGACCTTGGTTTCGCGTTGGGGATCACCGGCAGAAGGATGGAGAGGACAAGACCGTCATCCATGATGATCTCAACATCCCAGTCCGTCTTCACAACCGGCTAACCATTTGGGGGGCTCACCACTCGCAGGTGAAAACGATGCCCCTGTTGCCATCGATCGCCACTGCGAACTGCCCCGTGGCCGCGGCAAGGTCGACTCCCAGCGAACCGGAAAGATCCGAAGAACAAACGGCCGGCACGTTGAGCGACCGGGCCGACTCGAACAGGTGGGCGGCGGGGCTGCCGCTGATCGTCACCAGACCAGCCGCATCCCACAGCAGGGGAGCCAGATTGGGGACCGGATTGATCGTGACCACGATGTCGCGAGGGCGGAAGTCGTCAACCTGTTCAGGCCCGGCGATGAAACAGAGCCGGCCGCAGCCAACGCCCGGAGAAGCGGGAATCCCGTAGTGCTCAGTGCCGAAGGACTCGACAACTGCCGCCTGGAACGGCTCCCAGCGATCGGTTCCGATCCGCTTGACCGAAGACTCCCGGGGGTCTTGTTGGGCCTCACCCCTCAGGATCGACACGAGTCGGTCGATCGGCTGATGCCAGTTCCATCGCGATCCGTTAGGGCGGCTCTCGTCGATCGCTCTCTGGACGATCGCCAGCAGGTGCAGC
>JANMST010000461.1:0-2539 GCA_031389635.1 Acidimicrobiia bacterium
CCGGAGGGTTGCCAGCGATGAGGAGAGACTGAACCTCTCAAGGACCCAACGCTTCCTCCGATGGTTCTTTAGGCGTTAATGCAAGCATCACGACCTCCCATAACTAATGGGGGCGCTGAGGCAATTCGACAATCTGTCAACGGCGGTCCACTTTTGACCCCCTGGTGGCGGTCCACTTTTGACCCTCCTTGGTCACGCAGCGTCGTCATGGGGGACTCTTCCCAGGTCGCGATCTTTGAGGCGGTAGCTGTCTCCTTTGAGGTTGATGACCTCGGCGTGGTGGACCAGGCGGTCGATCATGGCGGCGGCTACGACCGGGTCGCCGAAGGTTTCTCCCCAGCGGGCGAAGGGTTTGTTGGAAGTGACGATGACCGAGGCCCGCTCATATCTGGAGGAGATCAGCTGGAAGAAGAGGTTGGCGGCTTCGGCTTCGAGGGGGATGTATCCGACCTCGTCGATGACGAGGAGCGGTATCCGTCCGAGGCGGGTGAGTTCAGTTTGCAGTCTTCCCATCGAATGGGCTTCTCCCAGCCGGGAGACCCATTCGGCGGCGGTGGCGAAGGCGACCCGATGGCCGGCCTGGCAGGCTCTGATCCCTAAGGCGGTAGCGAGGTGGGTTTTGCCGGTGCCGGGTGGGCCTAAGAAGACGACGTTGTCTTTGCCGGCGACGAAGTCGAGGGTCCCGAGGTGGGAGATGACGTCACGTTTGAGGCTGCGTTGATGGTCGAAGTCGAAGTCTTCGATGGTTTTGCGGGCGGGAAAGCGAGCAGCCTTGATCCGGTTCTCACCGCCGTGGTCCTGACGGGAGGCGACTTCCCGTTCCAGACAGGCCGAAAGGAACTCTTCATGGGTCCAATCTTCGGCTCGGGCCCGTTCCGCCAGCCGCTCGACGGAGGCTGCCAGGGAGGGAGCCTTCAACGCTCGGCAGAGCCAGGCGAGGTCGGTGGCGGGTCGGCTGATTCCTTTCTTGGTAGCCATCAGGCCACCCCGGTGGCCCGGTCGTAGACCGAAAGGTCTCTGACCTCCACCTCGTCGGGCTTGGCCAAATTGGTGACGACAGCAAATCGCATCGCCTGGGCGGCGGCGACATGGTCGGGGTCGGTGATGCTGCGATGCTTGGCGAAGGAGCGTCGATGGCGTCCGACTACCTCCCCGGCCAAGCTGATCACCACTTCGGTGGGATCGGCCCGGACTTCGACCCGGCGGCCGATCGCCCGGGGATGGACCGAATAGTCACAGGTCCCGACCCGCACCCAATGATCGCGGGGCAGCCGCACACTGAGACGCAGAGCAGGGTCGGGGAGCACCGGGGGAAAAGCCATCATCGCCTGGCGATCTTCGGGAAGCCGGTTGACGGGCCGGCAGCGCAGAGTGTCGTGGATCCGGTTGTTGGCCTTCACCAACCAGGCGGTGAGCTGGTCGTTGAAATCGGCCGGGGAGGAGAAGCGCCGGCCGGGAAGGAAACTCGTCTCCAGATATCCGTTGGCCCACCAGCCCCTTCGCCTCGGGGTCGCCGGGTCTCAAGACCACCACCCCCATCCCCAAAGTTCCCCGGAAGCGTTGGAAAGGATCGGTCAAGGTGGCCTTGCCGCCATGACGGGACACCAACGCCGCCTCGTTGTCATAGACCCCTTTGCGGGGAACCCCACCGAGCCCCTGCAGGCAGCGAAGATGAGCGGCCAGGATGTCATGGGCCTCCCGGGAGGGAATCATCTCAGCGACCATGAACCGGGAATAGCCCGACACTCCCACCAGCACCGGCGGCTTCGCCATCGAGCCGTCCTCGAGGAGGACCGGCGTCGGTGGGAACCACAGATCCCACTGGGCCAACTCCCCGGGCTGATACTCGGTCCGTCCACAAGGATCAGGCGGCACGAACAGCGGACGCAGCTCCCGCACCCGATCCTTCAAGACGGTCATACCCCGGCTCCAGCCAATCCGCTCGGCGATGACCGTGGTCGGCATCCGCGGATGCTCCGACAACAGACGGCGGATCTCGGCTTCGAAAGGATCGACCGCCGAAGGACGCGGCTGGCGGTTGAACTCTGGCGGTGAATCGGAACGCACCGCCGCCCGCACCGTGTTCCTCGACACCCCGAGCTGCCGGACGATCTCCCTAATCGATACACCTTCGGCCCGATACAACCGACGGATCTCAGCCCAATCCTCCACCTTCAACACTTCCTTCCTTCCTGGTCGGTGATCCCGCCAGGATTCGATTGCCACCACCCGAAGTGGTGGATATCCGACACGGGGGTCAGAAGTGAACCGTCGATAAGGGGTCAGTATTGGGCCGCCGGCGACACCCGCGCACTCGTAAATGTCTGTCACGCCTGGCGACTATGCTCGAATGGTGCGCAACAAGGAGGCGACTTAATCGCAACGCACCAAACCGAAGCCTCCCAACGCAATATGTGGGGCGAAATCCACTTCATCCCGCGGTGGATCTCGGCGAGGCGCCCATCGATTGGCGGCAAGGTCCACGGGGCGACGCTAATCGCTAACTCCCAAATGTCTCGCAATGGTCGGCCGAACGCAC
>JANMST010000527.1:0-10602 GCA_031389635.1 Acidimicrobiia bacterium
GGGTCGCGTTTAAGGTCCCAGCCATGGCCAAGCAATACCCAAAGCAACCAGACCTGTCCATCGACCTCGCCAAGACTTACACCGCCGTTCTCGACACCAATCACGGGCCGATCACGATCGCCCTCAATCCCGACCGAGCGCCCCAGACTGTGAACAACTTCGTGTTTCTCGCCAACGAAGGCTTCTACGACGGTGTCATCTTTCACCGCGTCATCCCCGGCTTCGTCATCCAGGGCGGCGATCCAACCGGTACCGGCACTGGCGGCCCCGGATACAAGTTCCGAGACGAGCTCGACAAACCCGGGACCTACTCACGCGGCACCGTGGCCATGGCCAATGCCGGTCCCAACACCAACGGCTGCCAATTCTTCATCGTGCTTGGCAGCCCCGGGCTGCCACACGCCTACACGATCTTCGGCGAAGTGACCGACGGAATGGACGCAGTCGACGCGATCGCCGCGTCAAAGACGAGGTCCGACAAGCCGGTCGATGACGCGATCATCCACAGCATCAAGATCACCGAGTCATAGGAACGCTCTTACAGGTCCATCAGGTCTTCGAGTCCGACCGATACTCCGGGGTCGAGCTTTTCGATCGAACGGATCGCAAGGAGAATCCCGGGCACAAACGCGGTGCGGTCGGTGGTGTCGTGGCGGATCGTCAGCACCTCGCCCGGGTTGCCCAGCAGGATCTCCTGGTGGGCGAGCATCCCCGGCAGTCGGACCGAATGCACCCAGACCCCACCGACCTCGGCTCCCCGCGCCCCCGGGACTGATTCCTGCGACTCCACAGCACGCTCCCCCGATGGCTTCATGCGGGCAGCGGTCGCCAGTGCCGTCCCCGAGGGGGCATCGACTTTTCGATCGTGGTGAAGTTCGACTATCTCGGCAGCCGTGAAATATGGTGCGGCCCGCGCGGCCAGCGACATCATCAGGACCGCCCCGACCGAAAAGTTGGGGACGACCAAACACCTCTGGGGACCCTTGCCCCACACCTTCCGAAGCTCACCCAACCGGGCCTGGTCGAATCCGGAGGTCCCCACCACGACGTTGCGTTCCATCTCTCGCCACATCCCGATGTTGGCCATGACCACATCGCCGCGGGCGAACTCGACGATCAAATCGGTATCGGCAAGGGCCCCGGCGTCGTCGAAGCCGTGACCCGGAGCGAAGCGGCCGGCCAATTCGAGGTCCGGAGTTGCCTCGACTGCCTCACAGGTGAGCAAACCCATCCTCCCCGCCGCCCCGGAAACGCCTACCCGGATCACGCCACCCATTTGTCGAGATCGCCGTCCTTGAACGGGCCAACCGCGCCCATGACTTTGGTTCCGGTCAACACCGAGGCGGCGACAGATTTGATGTCTTCGAGGGTGACGGCCTCGACCCGGGCGATCCTCTCGTCGATCGAGAGGTGGGGCGATCCGTTGAGCTCGTCGCGGCCGAGCCTGATCATGCGACTGTTGGGATCCTCCATCGCCAGCGCCAGTCCTCCCCTCATCGACCCTTTGGCGCGCTCTAACTCGGCCGCGGTCACACCATCGGTGACCACCCGATGAACCTCGTCGACGATCAACTGAAGACACGTGTCGGCCTGATCCGGGGTCGTTCCGACGTAGACACCCCAGCCCCCGGTGTCGGCGTGAGCCATGCGGAAGCTGTAGACCGCGTATGCGAGGCCTCGCTCTTCCCGGATCGTGAGGAAGAGCCTCGATGACATCCCCCCGCCGAGGATGTGGTTGAGAGTGTCGAATGCAAAGCGCCGATCGTCGCCCCGATCGAGACCGAGACCGCCGATGATGAGATGAGCCTGTTCCGTCTCACGATGGCGGGTCCGAACCAGCGGGCTGATCGACGCCGGCTGCAGTTCATGAGCCACCGGCTCGCCATGCCATTCACCGAAGAGTTCGCCGACCATCTCGACGGCATCTGCGTGCTTGATCGAACCGGCCATCGCCACCACCGTCGAACCGGCCCCGTATTGACGGTCCCAATAGCCATGAAGGTGTGACCTGGTCATGTCCTTGATCGATTGCCGGGTCCCGAGAATCGGAGTCTCGAGGGGATGACCGGAGAAGACGGCCTGAGTGAACTCCTCGAAGGCCACGTCAGAGGGATCGTCCTCGTTCATGTTGATCTCTTCGATGACGACCTGGCGCTCGGAGTCGATCTCGTGCGGGCGGAAAGCCGGACGCTGGAGCATCTCGGCCAGGAGGTCGAGCCCGATCGGTAGATCACGATCGAGGAGTCGGGCCCAGAAGCAGGTGTTGTCCTTCGAGGTGAAAGCATTCGACTCCGCCCCGATGGCATCGAAGGACTCTGCGATGAACCGGGCCGAGTAGCGCTCCGATCCCTTGAAGAGCAAATGTTCGAGAAAGTGCGACGCCCCCGCCTCGGAGGTCATCTCGTCGCGGGTGCCGGTGTCGGCCCAACAGCCAACTGCGATCGATCGAACCGAGGGCATGTTTTCGGTGATCACGCGCAACCCGTTGGGGAGGGTGCTCAATTCGTAGTGCTTGCCGGCGGATCGCTTCTTCGTTGATTGCTTCCTATTCGGAGGAGTCGCCGGCTTTTTCGTAGATGGCATCGGGCGGAAGTGTACGGGAGGCGCCGAATTGGATGTACGGCTCGGTCTGTGGGGTGATTTGGTTGCTGGACGACCGACACGACCCTGGATCATGTTTCCGGGCATTTTGACGACCGTGAGACAATGGTCGGCTATGCGCGAGCCCACCTATCGACCGAACCGGTCGACGATCCTGCGGGATTTGCTCCGCCCTGATGAGAGGGCCATCGAGGCGGTGGTGGCCCGCTATCAGAAGGTGGCCCCGGCGGTCACCCGTTTTGCCCGGGCACTCTCCGGGAACGACAAGCTGAGGGTGGTCCTGGGCCCGGAAGCGGCCGCTTCCCAAAACGAGGTGGTTTGCGATCCCCGGTTGTTCCAGGCCGCCACCAACCGTGCTGCCCCGGTCACCCCCGACGAGATGGCCCTGGCGTCGGCGTTGCACGAGGTCGTTCATCTCGTATCAAGCGACTTCGACGCGCCCGAGGGAGAATCGAGCCCGGAAGGAAGTCCTCAAAGTGACAGGGATCTGCTCAGCCGTCTCGACGTCGCCGGAGGCCCGGTGGCCGAGGTGTTGTTCTTCTCTCTCGAGGATGCCCGTCAGGAACTGCAAGGCCTGGCCAACTATCCGGGGGCGAGGTCGGTCCTCGCCGACATCTATCAGGCGTCACTCTCGGGGGCCTTCTCCCAGAGTGGCGTCCTCAGCCAGTTCGCCCTGTGCTGCTTCCTTCTGACCGGCGACTACATCGACCGGGAGAGCCTGGAGAGAAGGGTCGACGGCAAGGTCCAGCGAGCGATCGCCGATGCCACGCCGCTCTGCGTCGAGGCCGCCACTGCCGGACACGCCGCCGAGGTGGTCGACCTGGCTCTGGCGCTGCTGCAGGTCGCCAAGGCTCACGGCCTGCTGAGCCATGTCAAGGAGCAAGGAACCGCCGCCCAGCAACGGATGCACCAGAAAAAGGACGCCGAAGCAGCGGCCGAAGGCATCGACATGGTTCGCCTGCCCAGCCCGTCGGTGCGCGACTCCGACAGCTATCGCGACGTCCAGCGCGCCACTCAGGCCCGCTCCGGTCTCTCCGATCGCAAAGGCGCCTCCGAACTGGCCGGTGATGCCTCGACCGACCAGCTCCTCCGGGTCAGCGAAGCGCCGACCGTCTACCTGCCCACCGGCATGGGCGGAAAGCTCCTCGTGACAGCGGCCCCCCGGGCGTTCGCAGTGTTCGCTAGCGAGGGTCGGGCGGCAGTCGCCTCGGCGGCCAAGAAGTGGGGCATCGCCCAGCGGCACGTCTCCGGCGAGCTCTACCCCCTTTTCGCCGCCAACCAACGACGAGGACTCCGTTCGGGATACGACCAGGGCGACGTCTCGCCGCACGCGGCGCTCTTCATCGGCGCCGGCCTCTACGACCGCATGTACGAGCGCCGGGCGTCACGGACCCGGCGCTCTTACGCCGTGAGCCTCCTGGTCGACGCTTCCGCTTCGATGCTGCAACCCCGCACCCAGGGAACCGTTCGCACACCGTGGGGCATGTCGGCGGCGTTGCTGGGGGCGATGACGATGGCGCGCCTCTGTCACGAGCTTCAGGTCGACTTCGAAGTCGCCCTGTTCAACCGCGGCTTTGCCGCCCGGCCGGATGACACCGAGTGGAGCTACACGAGGACTTCGAGCCAGGCCGCGGCCGGTCTTCGCCAGACCCACGGCACCGCCGCCAATCGCCTCACCACGACCATCAACCACTACCTGGTCAAGCCTTTCGATCGCCGCTGGCGCGAAGCCGAAGACGTCCTCGCCGGCATGTTCTGGACTGCAGCCGAGCCCGGCCAGGCCGCCATCGCCGCTCGCCGGAGCCCCAGGACCGCGCCCCCGGTGTCGATGTTCGAAAGGGCGGCCAACGTCGATGAGTTCAACCTGATCCACGCCGCCGAGAGAATGGCCCGTCTCGGTGCCAACGTCCGAGTGCTGGTCGTTCTGGCCGACGGAATGACCAGAGGTTCGGTGGATGCGCTCGCCACCTCGGTGCGGGCGGTGGAGCGCTCGGGCACAACCGTGCTGGGCATCGGCATCGGAGACGACACCGTCTCCGGCACGTATCACCGTTTCGAAGTAGTCAACCGCCCTGAGGATCTGACCAGGGCGATGATCGAAGGAACCCGCGGAGCTCTCCGCCGGGGTCTCGCCCTCTGGGGCATGGACACTTGGTGGTTGCGACCCGCACGAGCCGGCAGCGGCAGTCCATGGAAGGAATCGCTCAGTGCCTGAAAAGACAACTCAAACTAAGACGCCACAGACTGTGATCTTCGAAGACCCGGTGGAAGGCGGACAGCCGATCGAGTTGGAGAGGTTCACGGTTCCCCGCGACGTTCCCGACCGGGACCAGCGAATCGGCAAGATCCCCCAGCCCGATCCGCATTACATCGATCTCGGCATGCTGTATCGATTCGCCCAGGTCGAGGCGGTCCGCCGGGCCGAGCCGGAGGGCTTCTCCCCGCTCCACCTGGCGGTCAGGGGCCACATGGGAACCGGCAAGGATCACGACATCGAGCAGTTCGCGGCCCGGCTCGGGCTCCCTTACTACCGGATTCCTCTCACCGGCGAAGTCCGGGATGTCACCCTGATCGGCTCGACCCGCTTGCACGGAGACGGCAAAGGCGGGACCGAGAGTCGGTGGGAAGACGGCGACATCACCCGAGCCCTGCGGGGACCGGCCCTGCTCAACCTGTCCGAGCTCAACGCAGCCGGTGCCGAGACGCTGTTCGCCCTCCATGGCCTGCTCGACCGCTACGGGGCATTGGACCTTCCCACCGGCGAAACCGTCCGCCTGCGCTCCGACGTGCGCGTGTTCGGCACCATGAACCCAACCGACATCCGTGACTACGCCGGGACCCAAACCCTCAACAAGGCGTTCGCCGACCGGTGGGTGATCTGGGAGAAAGAGTTCCCGGGTGGCGATCAGGTGCAGGCCATGCTGAGCCGCCGCTACCCGTCGCTGGCGACCCCGTTCGTCGAAGCCATCTCGCGATTGGCCGTAGAGGTCAACGCCTCCTTCGTCGTACCCGATGCCTCGACGAGAGTGGAGACCCCCCTCTCGCTGCGATCGGTGCTCGATCGCCTGCCGACCGGGCTCAGGGTCTACACCGCCAACGAAGACCCCCTTCGCCGGTCGTGGGAGGAGTTCGTCCTGCCTCACGTCGATCTCTTCGACCGTGATCACTACGAGACAGTATGGAATGCCGTTGTGCGGCGAGGCCCGACGATCAAGCCCTTTGGAAAGGGCTGAGGTTGGTCCGATCGCAATCAAACCAGCCTCACGCGCTACGGTTGCGACGGTGAGGTCCTACGGCATCAGGCCCGACGTCGACCAGAAGATCCGTGAGTTGGTCGACCTGGCGGGAGACGCTCCCAATCAGGACCTGATCTTCGAATTGATCACGACCGTCCTCAAGCTGTATCGGGACAAGGCGAGCCGGGGCGATCTCAAGCTCGTCAACACCGCGTTGAAAGAGATGCGCTATTCGATCCTGGTGTTCGCCCGGCACTTCGATCCGAAAGTGACAATCTTCGGTTCCGCCCGCATCCCCGCCGGAGATCCCAACTACACGCTGGCCGAGGAAATTTCAGGACTCATGGCCGGCAAAGGCTGGGGCGTGATCACCGGGGCCGGGCCCGGAGTGATGGAGGCCGGTTCCAAGGGGGCGGGTCGAGAGCACGCCTACGGGGTCAACATTCGTCTCCCCTTCGAACCTGACTCCAACTCGTACATCGATCCGGAGAAGACTGTCAACTACAAGTACTTCTTCACACGCAAGCTGACCTTCATCAAGGAGTCTGCGGCGTTCGCTCTTTTTCCCGGCGGCTTCGGAACACTCGATGAGACGTTCGAGCTCTTCACATTGATGCAGACCGGAAAGAGCGACTTGCACCCGATCGTCCTGATGGAGGCGCCGGGGACCGGCTACTGGCCACCGCTGCTCGAATTCTGCTCGAACGTGCTGGTCGAACAGGGGTTGATCTCAGCGGCGGACATGAATCTCTTCACGCTCACCGGTGATGCCCAGGACGCGGTCAACCACATCCTTGACTTCTATTCGAACTACCACTCACAACGCTATGTCGAAGGTCGACTCGTGTTGCGAATTCGGAGGGCTCCGGATCCCGCAACCATGGAGGAACTGAGTCAGGAGTTCGCCGACATCCTGGTCACCGGCAAGATCGAGATCGTCGAACCGTCGGTGGCCGAGGTGGCCGATGCAGATCACGTCGACCTCATCCGTCTCGCCCTCCACTTCGATCGGCGCAACTACGGTCGCCTCCGGACCCTGATCGACCGCCTCAACAGGCTTGTGGCGACCCCCGAGAACGTCCAGCCGCCGCCGCCATTCGAGGAAGATCAGGCCGAGAGACCCTGGTAATCCGGGTCCCGGGAGGCGGGATTGACTAGTTCGGCCGGATTTCGAATTTCTGGAAGCGACTACCATGCCAGCCGTGCGAGAGATCCTGTCTGACCTGGTAGCCGAACAGCAGTTTCTTGATCAGTTCCTCCAGAAGATCGGTCCCAAGGACTGGGAACGGCCCACTCCTGCCAAAGGCTGGTCTATCCGTGACACCATCAGCCATCTGGCCGACACCGCCGAACTGGCCGGTGACGCCCTGGTAGGGGGCGATGGAATCGAGACCTATCGAACCGCCCCCAACCTCGATGCCCTCCGCCAGGAGGCCGTCAAGAAGGGCCGCAAGATGCGTTATCAGGACGTGATCGAATGGTGGCGAGGTGGCCGGGCGAAAGTGGTGGAACCACTTTCACGGATGGACGCCGAACACAGGGTCGAGTGGATCGCTGGCTCGATGAGTGCCCGCACCTTCGCCACGATGCGCCTGATGGAGACCTGGGCCCACGGCCTCGATATCTACGCCGCAATGAAGGCCGACATCGAGGACACCGCCCGTATCCGCCACATTTGCTTCCTCGGATGGAAGACCCTCCCCTACGCGTTCAAGGCCGCAGATGAGGACTATTCACCGGTTCGGGTAGAGGTCATGGGACCGGCCTACGCCAAATGGGTATTTGGACCGGCCGACACCGATCAGGCGATCAAGGGCCCGGCCGGCGAGTTCGCTCGCCTGGCGGTGCGGAGGATGAAGCGTAAGGACGCCAAGAACTTGAAGGCATCCGGCGACGTGGCCGAGACCGCCCTCGAAGTGGTTCGCGCTTATCTCTGAGATCGGGCCGATGAGCTTGCCGTCCCTGATCGGGATGGTCCATCTGCCGCCGCTCCCCGGCTCCCCCGGCTTCGATGGTGACCTCGACTCCGTCATTGCCTTCTCCCTGCGAGACGCCCAGATCCTCAAGGAGGCCGGCTTCCCCGCTCTCATGATCGAGAACTTCGGGGATGCACCGTTCTACCCGGATCGCGTTCCACCGGTAACGGTGGCAGCCATGACCCGGGCCGTGGCGACAATCGCCGAAGCGACCGGTCTCCCCGTCGGGGTCAACGTTCTTCGCAACGACGCCCTGGCGGCGCTCGCTGTCGCCGCCGTCACCGGCGCCACCATGATTCGCATCAACGTTCTGACCGGTCTTATGAACACCGACCAGGGCCCCATCATCGGTAGAGCTGCCGAGGTGGCCCGCGAGCGCCGCGGCCTCTGCCCCAACGTCGCCATCCTCGCCGATGTCTTCGTCAAGCATGCCACTCCACCGTCCGGCCTCACGATCGAGCAAGCCGGGCTCGACACGTGGGAGCGGGGAGGCGCCGATGCCCTCATCGTCTCCGGGACCGGAACCGGAGCCGCCCCCGACCTCGACGAAGCAGCCCGGCTTCGCAAGGCGGTCCCCGAGGCCATGATCCTCGTCGGTTCCGGAGCGTCCCCTGCGACCCTCGCCGCCCTCGCCGAAGTTGCCGATGGAGCCATTGTGGGCTCATCCCTCAAGGCGGGCGGACGGGTGTCCGACCAGGTCGACGCCGATCGCGCACGCGAACTGGTCCGCGCCGCTGCGGCGGTGGGATGGGTCGGGTGAATCGCAGCCACACCAGGTTCGCGATGAAAGATGGGATCGCGGTCCTGACGCTGGCCCGTCCTGAAACTCGCAACGCCATCACCGGCGAGGACATGCTGGCCGAGATGATCGGGGCGATCGACGAGGCGTCGGCGGATCCAGGAGTGGCGGTTCTGATAATCGAAGCGGAGGGACCGGCATTCTCGGCCGGAGGGAACGTCAAGGACATGGCCGAACGCAGAGGGCTGTTCGCCGGATCGCCCGAAGAGATCAACGAGGGCTATCGAGTTTCGATCCAGCGCTTGACGAGCGCCGTGCTGACCACCGACCTCGTCACGATCGCGGCCGTCAACGGGCCCGCGGTCGGCGCCGGGTTCGACCTGGTGCTCGGCTGCGACCTCCGGCTGGGCTCGACCGCCGCACGCTTCGCCCACACCTTCATCGACCTGGGCGTCATCCCCGGTGACGGTGGAGCGTGGCTACTCCCAAGAGTGGTGGGCTGGCAACGGGCTGCGGAACTTTCATTCACCGGACGGAACGTTGACGCCGCCGAGGCCGTGGCCCTCGGCATCTTGCTCGAGGTCGTCGAACCGGAACGATTGACCGCGGCCGTGGTCGAATTGGCTACCGAGATCGCCGCCAAGCCGATCCACTCGGTCCGGCTCACGAAGCGTCTCCTCCGTCACTCGCGTCAGATGGACCTCGCCGGCTTTCTCGATCTCTCGGCCGCCTATCAGGCCATTTCCCATCACACCCCGGCCCACTCCACGGCTGTGGACAACTTCGTCGACAGGCTGGGGAGAAAGGACGCCGACGCCGAGCCGGACCGTCGAAGCTAGAGCGCCCGACGAGTAGGGTGTGATTACCAATCGCGTGAGGGTATCGCCGGGGTCGTATCAGTTGGCCCGTACCAAACTCCAACAATCACGCCGAATCTTCGCACTGAACGGCACCTTGGCCCGAGCCTAACTAGTCAGATCGCGCGTACTGATACGAGCGACCCATACCGGGATAGGCGAGAAGTGTCGATTCTTGTCTTCTCTAGCTCGAGTGTGGATAAACCTATGGACGAATTCCTGTTGTTGGCGATGCAGAATGTGGTGGAGGACCTTTACGGTCACGTCCACCGTGTTGCCGATCTCTCATGTGCGCTCGGGCGCACGATGGGGCTCCCCGAGGCAGACATCGAAGCGCTGGCCCTCGTCGGGGTGCTGCACGACGTTGGCAAGGTTCACATCGACCCGGCCATCCTCGCCAAGCCGGGACCCCTCGACGAACTCGAGCGCGATCACATGCGCCGACACCCCGAACTTGGCTACGCCATGATCAATGAGCGCTTCGATCGCCGGGTGTCCGAGGCGATTCTCTACCACCACGAGCGCTTCGACGGTGGCGGCTATCCCTTCGGCCTGGCCGGAGTGGAGATCCCGCTGCTCTCAAGAGTTGTGCTGGTGGCCGACGCCTTCGACGCCATCACCAACCACAGGTCTTACCAACCGGCGCTCTCGGTCGAATACGCGATTCAGGAAATCACCAGCAACGCCGGAACCCAGTTCGACCCCGGTGTGGTCGAGGCGTTCATGAGTGTTTCCGAGCGCGGCAAGCTGCCACTCTCGGCTGCGGCACTCACACCGCTCGAGGTCGAAGCCGGCTGACCGCCAAGCTGATCGATTTTTGAGGGCAGGAAGCCGGACTTCTTGTCACTCTCATCTCGTACCCTGGGCGGGTGAACCCGCTCGAGCGTTTCAGTCCGGCCACCAGGGCCTGGTTCTCGGCATCGTTCGCCGATCCGACTGCCGCCCAACGCGAAGGATGGGAAGCGATCGCGAGCAGCCGCCACACCCTGATCCATGCCCCCACCGGTTCCGGCAAGACCCTGGCGGCGTTTCTCTGGATCCTTGATCGCCTCCTCAACGAACCGGTTCCCGAACGCGAACGGAGGTGCCGGGTTCTCTACGTCTCGCCTCTCAAGGCCCTGGCCTATGACGTCGATCGCAACCTCCGAGCTCCGCTGGCCGGGATTCGCCATGCCGCCATGCGCCTCGGCGAC
>JANMST010000530.1:0-5525 GCA_031389635.1 Acidimicrobiia bacterium
GTGCGTGGTGCGTCCGGACGCGAACCCACCACGCACCACGCACCACGCACCACCGCCTTGGTTATCGTCAGACCCGGAGGTTGCGCCCATGACAACGAAAATCACCTACGCCACGATGTCGGCGGACAATGAGGAACTGAACCGGTCCTATGAAGAGGCGGTGGAGCGGGTCAAGGCAGGGCTGGGCAAGGACCACCCGTTCGTCGTCAACGGAGAGGAGCGCTGGGGAGACGGCTTCTACGAAGAGACTTCGCCGATCGACTCAGACATCATCGTCGGCCGCTACGCCCAGGCCACCGATGCCGACGTCAACGATGCGGTCGCCGCCGCCAAGGCCCACTTCGGCACGTGGTCGACGACACCCTGGCCCGAGCGGGTAGCTCTCATGCGCCGCGCCGCGGATGTGATGGAGGCACAGCAGTTCGACCTGTCGGCGATCGTCGCCATCGAGGTCGGGAAGAACCGCCTCGAAGCATTGGGCGATGTCGCCGAGACAGTCGAGTTCTTTCGCTACTACGCCCAACAGATGGAAGACCACGATGGCTTCGTGACCCCGCTCGGTCAGCTGTCACCGGCTGAGGAGAACCGATCGGTGCTGAGACCTTTCGGGGTTTGGACGATCATCTCGCCCTTTAACTTTCCGATGGCACTGGCGGGTGGACCCTCCATCGGTGCCCTTCTCACCGGCAACACGGTGATCCTCAAGCCCTCCAATGCCGGAGCCCTAACGGGACTCGAGTTTGCCCGGGTCCTGCGAGAGGCCGGTGTCCCCGCCGGGGCGTTCCACGTCATCACCGGATCCGGTTCGAAAGTCGGGAGCACTCTCGTCAACCACCCGGACGTGGCCGGGATCACCTTCACCGGCTCGTACGAGGTCGGCATGGGGATCTACAAAGGCTTCGCCAAAGACTTCCCGAAACCGACGGTGGTCGAGATGGGCGGAAAGAACCCTGCCATTGTCACCGCCTCGGCCGACCTCGACGTTGCCGCCGAAGGAGTCATGCGAGCCGCCTTCGGATACAGCGGTCAGAAGTGCTCGGCTAACTCTCGCGTGTACGTCGATCGCAAGGTTTACGATCGGTTCGTCGACCGATTGGTCGAGCGGACGGACGCCATCAAGGTTGGCAACCCCCTGGCCCGCGAGACCTACATGGGCCCGGTCATCGACCGACAGGCCGTGGAACGATTCCACGAGGCCGTGGCCGAGGTCAAGAACAGCGGGGGCCAAGTCCTGGCCGGAGGTGAGGTCATCGTCGATGGCGACCTAGCCCGGGGCAACTACGTCGAACCAACGGTGGTGACGGCCCCGGACGCATCGTGGGTGTGGGACCGCGAACTGTTCCTCCCGTTCGTGGCGGTGATGCCGGTCGACTCGCTCGACGAGGCGATCGCCAAAGCCAACGACACCGAGTTCGGCCTCACCGCCGGATTCTTCTCACAGGATGAAGCTGAGATCGAGCGGTTCTTCAACGACATCCAGGCCGGCGTCACCTACGTGAACCGCCGGGCTGGAGCGACCACCGGGGCCTGGCCTGACGTCCAATCCTTCGGAGGGTGGAAGGGCTCGGGCACGTCCGGCGGAGGTGGCGGGGGTCCCTGGTACCTCCGCCAATACATGCGGGAACAGAGTCGAACCGTGGTTCGGAGCTGACCCCAGAACCAATTTTGAACGCAGTTCTCGTCACCGGAGCCGGCGGAACCCTGGGACGTCGACTGGTCGGCGAGCTCGCCCGACGGGGTCACCACGTTGTTGCCGCCACCACCCGCGACGGTGCCCCCAAGAAGCTGGCGACGATCCAATACGTCCGAATCGACCTCGCCACCGGAGCAGGTCTAAGTGAAGCGACTGAGGGTGTGGGCTCCATCGTCCATTCGGCTTCGAGCACGCCCCGGGCTCGTGACGTCGACCTCGGTGGACTACTGCGTCTCATGGAAGCTGCACCGAAAGCACACGTGGTTTACCCGGGCATAGTCGGGTGTGACCTGATACCCACCCCGTATTACGGGATCAAAACCGAGACCGAGCAGACCCTGGTCGACAGTGGAGCACCCTGGACGATTCTGCGGGCAACCCAGTTCCACCAGTTGATCTGGCATTGGTACACAACCCAGTCCCGCAACCCGTTCCTGCTGGTTCCGAAGGACACTCGCTATCAGGTGGTGGATCCTCTCGAGGTCGCCCGGCGCCTCGTCGATCTGGTGGAATCCGGACCCCAGGGCCGGGTCGATGACATCGGCGGTCCCTTCGCGTACGAGGCCGCCGACCTGGCTCGCTCCTGTTTGGCGGCTGTCGGTTCCAAGCGAAGGATTATCAAGTACAACAAGCCCGGCATCGTCGGTGCCGCCCTCCGCGCCGGAGCCAACCTGACCCCCAACCGAGCCGCGGGCCAAACCTGGAACGACTTCATAGAGCGACAGATGGAGCGGAGAGAACGAGAAGTTTGAGGTCGCTGTCCCCCTGCTTGCGGGGGACAGTTACTCACCCACCACTCCTTGTCTTCCCGCTAGCGTTGGCCGGGGAGGTGGCCGTTGGCTCAGCACCCGATTGAGATGATCTTGCTCAAGCAATGGGCGAGTCTGATCGCCGTGCCGGTTTGGATCACCGATGCCGATGGCCGGCTCGTCTACTACAACGAACCAACCGAGGAGATCATCGGCGTGCGTTTTGAGGACGCCGGTGAAATGTCAGCCGATCAACTCGCCGAAGTGTTCGTTATCTGCGATATCGACGGCTCCCCCCTCGCCGACGACGATCGACCGTTGATGATCGCCCTCACCAAGCAGATGTCCGCCCATCGGCGAATCCGGTTTCTCAGAGCCGATAAGCAATGGCGCGAGATCGCCGTGACCGCTATCCCGATCATCGGAGAGGGAAACCGCCACCTCGGGGCCATGGTGACGATGTGGGAAGACAGCGAGTGAGGCTGACCCTCCACGGCACCCGCGGGTCGATGGGAAGAGCGGGCCCCGAGACGATGGAGTTCGGCGGCGACACTTCCTGTGTGGACCTTGTCAATGAGGACGGCGCCATCCTCGTTCTCGATGCCGGATCAGGACTGTCCCGTCTCAACCAGGCACTCGATCCGTCGCCACCCCGGATCGACGTCCTTCTCACCCATCTCCACCTCGATCACCTCCAGGGCCTCGGCTTCTTTCGCCCGGCCTTCTCCGAGGATGTCGAGGTGCATCTGTGGGGCCCCGCCTCGTCGACCATGACGTTGAGCGACCGCCTCAGCCGCTATCTCTCTCCGCCCCTGTTTCCGGTGAGGATTCGCGATCTTCCGGCTCTTCGATTCCACGACCTCAGGCCCGGTACCTATCAGGTCGGAAACTACGAGGTCACCGCCGACCTCGTCTGTCACCCGGGCCCGACTCTCGGCTTTCGCATCACCGACGGTTCCAAGACCATCTCCTACCTTCCCGACCACGAGCCCGCCCTTGGCGAAGACTTCCCCCGTGCGAACGAATGGACCTCGGGCTTCGACCTCAGCCAGGAGGTCGACCTGCTGATCCACGACTTTCAATACACGGCTGGTGAATATCAGGAGCGAATCGGATGGGGCCATTCCTCGATCCCGCAGACCCTCCAGTTCGCCACACAGGTGGAGGCCCGGCGGCTCGTCTCATTCCATCACGACCCCGACCACAACGACTCGACCCTCGGGCGAATACATGACGAAGCCCTCGGGTCAGGACTGCCGTTCGAACTGATCCCCGGGACCGGTGGCCTGACGATCGACGTCTAGCCAACTCTTCTCAGCGGACCTGGCCAAACCAGATTCGCACTCCGTCGGGGTCGTCGACTCCGAAGACGGTGTCGCCCCACGCTTCGACCTTTATATCGCGGGCGACCGGCACGCCCGCCGCCATCAGATGGTCGTGCCAGGCCTGAACGTCATCGACGAAGAACCCGAGTTCGAGACCGGTCGGGTGGGGCCATGACAAGCCCGTGCCTGAACCGAGAAGTTCGAGCGTTTCGCCGTTGGAGGCTTCCAGCACGGCACCGGATCCGGAGTCTTCATTCCAACCGGTCAGGCGACGAAAACCGAGGATGCGCTCGTAGAACTCAACGCTCCGGTCGAAGTCGGAGACTCTCAACAGAGCCCGCAGCCCGTTGACCCGCCCCGGCGATCGGCTCGGGGCTTCTCCCGTCACCACCCTGCGGGCCTCGGCGACGGTGAATCGACCGGCTGTCACCTCACGGCCTACCACCACACCCGAGAGCTGGCGAGTGCCCACCCGAAGCCTGATCAAGGTGACGAGATCGGACAGATCTCTGACACCCCCTGAAGCGATGACCGGTTCCTCGACTGCGGAGAGGGCCTCAGCCAGCATTGCGAATCCGGGCGGTTCGGTCAGGGCATCGCGATGGGCTTCACCGACCAGAAACGCGGCTGCGCCGGCCGATGACATCTCGACCAGAACTTCTTCCAGAAATCGGCCCGAGTGTCCCGTCCATCCGCCCGTGACGACCTCTCCGTCGGAGAGGACATCGACGGCAACGACCACCTTGCCCGGGAAGGTCCGGCACGCCTCCCACACCATGTTCTGGTTTTCGATCGCAGCGGTGCCCATGACCACGCGCCAGGCCCCGCCGCCGATCAGTCGTTCGAGCTCGGCCTCGGAACGGATCCCGCCTGCTACCTGTACCGGCACCTTCACCGCCCGGAGGATGTCGTCGATCAGCGGGCGATTGCCGTAGTCCTTGCGAATGGCCGCATCGAGGTCCACGACGTGGAGGTAATCGATGCCCAGCCGTTCCCACGAAAGGCATCGGCCCACCGGATCGGCATCAAGCGCCACCACCTCGCGCAGGTCGCCGTGGGTCAGGCGCACCGACCGGTCTTCGAGGATGTTCACCCTGGCGTAGAGATCCATGGCTTCATTCTGCCGTCTCTTGCCGAAGAGCGCTTTGCCGAGGCGGTGCCCGATGCGTCCGGGTCATTCGTCCCCAATGCCGAGCGCCTTCTCGGCGTCCTCGATCCGCTGGGTGTTCCGGGCGACCGGTGCCCACAGATCACCGAAGCGGGCCAGGCGATCCCAGAGATTGGCAATGGTCACATCGCCGTTTTTCATCGTGCCGACTTCGTCCCAGGCGATCGGCAACGAGACCGGGGCCCCCGGGAGAGGACGAACCGAATAGACCGAGGCGATCGTCTGCCCGAATGCGTTGCGGTTGTGATCGATGAAGACGCGTCCCTTCCGTTTCGGGATGTCCCACTCCATGGTCAGGTCATCAGGATTGGCGGCGACCATCACCCTTCCCACGGCCTCAATGAAAGCGCGCACTCTCGAATGCGAATAGACAGGTTCAATTGGAAGGTAGACGTGCATACCCCTCGCCCCGGAAAGCTTGGGGTAGCCGGTGAGCCCGAGCTGCTCGAGAGCAACTCGCAAGAGCTTGGCTCCGGCGATCACCTGGTCCCATGTCGAGCCAGCGGCGGGGTCGAGATCGAAGATGGCGAGATCAGGATTGTCAAGCGAGCCCGCCCTGGAGTGAAAAGGGTGTATCTCGATGCATCCCA
>JANMST010000549.1:0-1538 GCA_031389635.1 Acidimicrobiia bacterium
GGGGAACGGGTGGAGGCGGTGCCGCTGACGGCGCTGGCCCGGCCGGGCGGGCTCTTCCGGGCGGAGGCGTCATGAGGGTAGTGAATGCCCGATCCGGGGTCTATCACTGTCCGGGCACCACCTACTACGGAAACACCAATCGAGGGGAGTACCTCCTCGAGCCGGCGGCCCGGAATCTCCGCTTCCGTGCTAGTCTCCATCAAGCAGAATTGCGTGAGAACTGGAGCCGTCTCCGTGACCACAAGGACCCACTCCCCATCGCACCTCTGGCCTAGGTGATGCACCCGAGAATTGTGGCAGTGAGGGTTGTGGATGCCTTCGTGGTCGAGCTGACCTTTGCCGATGGCTCCTCTGGTCGAGTCGATCTTGGCCCCGACATCGTTGGCAAAGGCGGGGTCTTTGAGGCCCTCAACGATCCAAAGGTGTTTGCCCAGGTCAGGGTCGATCCTGCATGGGGAACGATTGTCTTCCCGAATGGCGTCGATCTCGATCCCGACGCGCTCTACGAGGATGCACACCGATCCGGAGAGTAGGGGATCGCGCTCGCCGTAAGCGTTGAAATCCGCCACGCCATTATAGGAGGGTCTGACCGATGCCCCAGATACGGATGAAAGTCTTCATCCTGTCGCTGCTGATGGGAGTTGCGGCGACTTCCGGTCGCGCCCAGCAACCCCCCCCTCCGGCGCCGCAGTCGCGCCCCTACCCGGTCGGCAATCCGCTGGGCCTTCCCGTCATCCCGGCCGTCGATGGACGCTTCAATCCGATTTCGCCCAACGTGAAAGTCTATGGTTCGGTCTACTCGGCGGAGAGTTGCTCGTACGATCGCGATCGGGGCCTCATCGTCGTGCCGAATCGCGGGGTGCCCCAGACCGTGCGCGCGAACGACGCGTGGATCACCTTGATGAATCACGACGGATCGGTCCACACCGCGCGCTGGATCGGGGTGCAACCCGCGGGAGGCCAGCGGGACACCCTCAGTCCGCCGCTGGTGCTGAACGAGCCCTTCGGCAGCGACATCATCGACGGCGTGCTGTATCTGGCCGACCGCGACGGGGATACCGGGCCGAACGATCCGCTCGTCTCGGTGGTCCGGCGGTTCGACCTGAAGACGGGAGCCCCGCTGGGGGTCATCCGCGTGCCGGAGGCCTCCTGGTTCAACGACATCGCGGTGACCCGGGACGGTACGGTGTATGGATCCGTCACCGGTGCCGGGCAGGTGTGGCGGGTGCTGCCGAACGGCCAGGCAGCCATCTTCGTGCAGGGCGCGCCCCTCGACCGGCCCAATGGTGTCGCCCTGGACCGGGAGGGCAACATCGTGGTCGTCAACATCGGCAATGCCGAAGTGCTGACCTTCTCGCCAGGCGGACAACTGGTGAAGACGGAGAATGCAGCGCAGACCGGGAATGACGGTCTCGTGATCATGGCAGACGGAACGAAGTACGTGAGCAGCGTGGTGCTTGGAGGCGTCTCTCGCATTCGTCCGGGCCAGCCCGCTGAGCTCATCGCCAGGAACATTCCGAATGCCGCGTCCATGTGCT
>JANMST010000021.1:0-3752 GCA_031389635.1 Acidimicrobiia bacterium
GTTGGCGTCGGCGGCGTAGATCAACACCCGCTCGGCCCGGCCGTTCTCAAGGTGGCACAGGGCCAGCTCTACCGAGCGAAGAATCAAATCGTCGGCGTCGATCATGGTGGTGATGTCGTTATACGGGCCGGCGGCTGCTCCCACCCGCGCACCTTCACGAGCGGCGTTGGCGACGGCCATTTGGTCGATCACAAGGAATCCAACTTCGGCCAAGCCAATCGCGAGCATGAGCAGTAGCGGGATGACGATGGCGGTCTCCAGAAGGGTTACCCCGCGATCGTCGCCAGGCTCTTTGAGCCGCGGGGCTATTCGAGGGTTCATGAAATGTCAAACACCTGTGGTTCGATCTGAAAGTCGACGTCTTTAGTGAAGTCGCTGGTTGTCGCGAAGAGCCGGGTGATCCAGTGATGGGTGAATGTGACCCGGACGCCAATTCGATCCGTGAAGGGAGCCGAAACATCCCGACTTGCCGGTAGCCACGTCGGAACCACGTATGTGCCGCTTGGTGCATCCGGGTCCGGGCAGGGATCCCAGTTACAGCCATTGGCAAACCCATCCTGGAAGCGGTAGTTGTCACCGACACCACTGATCGGGTTATAGATCCGAACGAGCAGACCGTCAGCGATGCCCACCGGATCCATGACCTCCTCGATTTCCTTCAGAACGAGCAGGTTGGCGTGGGTGTCGATCCCGAAGGTTGCTCCGGCCCGGGCCCCTTCTCGGGCAGCATGGCCGACCGAAAGGGAGTCCTTGAATGCCCACCCGAACTCGACCAGTGCAAACAAGACCAAGAAGAGGAGAGGCAGGACAATCGCGGCCTCAACGATCGTCGCCCCCCGGTCGCGTCGAGCACGACGGTTTGAACGATCTCCCGACATAAATCTTGCCTTCGCCCTAGAAACCACAATCCCACTCTCTGTGATGCTGACCACAAAGGGACGGAGAAAGGTCCGAGCCACCCGACAGCTCGCGACCTTGGTTGCCCCTCTTTGCCCACGCCAAGTCGAGGTGACACTAATAGGGCATTTTGGGATACGTCCTAGTGAATGGACGTTGTCGCAGGGCTGGCGACGGACGGGCGCTAAGAACAGTGCTCCAGGCCTACTTTTCGAGCCGCCTTGGGTTTGCTCAGCTAGCAGGAACCAGATGGATCGGATTGCCTTCTATATACGCCCGCCAGGTTGTCGTGTCTTGGAGGCTGGAGGTATAGACGTAGTTCATCTTCCACCAACAATCGATGCAGGTGTAGGTCGATGGCAGGACCATCTCAAACTTGAGCCAGCGGCCGTTGTATTCACCCGGATTGACTGTCTCCTGACATGTGCCCGGTGTCGACTGGAGGACCCAGGGGTCCGTGGTCAGGGTGCGGTCATAGATCCGGCAGGTCCCGCTGAAGACAGCACCACCGGGGGCAATCACCTGCAGAGTTCCGGGAGCCGCCGACTCCCCGGCGTCGTACAACTCGACAACAAAAGTCTTCCCCTTGTAGATCGACAGCACCTCAGCCAGGTGGAATTCAGTAGTCGTCCCGGTGGCGTTGTTGTAGATCGACATGTCGCCCAGGGCATAGAGCCGGGTGGAAGCGGGCGTGCTCCTCACCGCGTAACGATTGAGGCCGTCGGGGTTGGGCCCGGTGCTCAGCACTCTCACCTGGAGAACATAGATGCCTGCTCCAGGGTTGTTGACCGTGAAGCAGCCGCTCGGACTGATCCAGCTGTACGGAGCAGTCGGCGCAACCTGAGGCTGAGGGGTGATGTCCTGTGTGCAGATGGCGGCGCCATCGGTGACATCGAGAGGGGTGGAATCCGGTGGATACAGCGCCACTCGCACGGTGGGTCCGCAATTCGCCGCGGTGCTCGCCGAGAAGGCGCCGGCCTCGCAACCTCTATCGCCAGTCCGAATTTGGTCACCGGTTGTTTGACCTCCGGAAACGTTGCGAAACATCACATCGTTGAACTCGACGGTGAAGCTCGAATTGCCGGCGGCTTCTATCCCGTATAGGTAGCCGGGCCGATTGTCGGCGTCGTTACGGAAGGTCGCGTTGGCGGTGGAGCAGGGGAAGTTGTTGTCGCCTCGACAAGCAGATGAGAAGGCATCCCCCATGATCGTGTCCGTGTAGCGGCCGTGAATGTTGGCCCAGAAGTTGGCCTGGGCAGGACAGCCCGGCGACCCTGGAGCGCACGAGTTGCCGAACTGGTTGAAAGGGCTCCCCATCGGCAACGGTGGGACGAACTCGGCCTGGGCGGTCCTCGTGATCACCTGACCCGACATACCGAACACCTTGAGAAAGAACGTTGGCACGTCATCGGTCACGGTCACCCGAAGCTGGGTCGGCTGAGACACCACCCCCGACGCGACGACAGTTGGGTAGGTGCCGGGGATCCCGAGGTCTTCGTATCCATTGGTCTGCGCAATCTCATGAGCGACGTTGGAAGCAGTCACCGGAGCGTTCGGCATGTGGATCACACCCGCCAACGCCGCGGCATCGGCGGCCCGCTGGATCCTGCTGGCGTTGAGATAGAACCAGCCAAGATCGACCGCAAACGACGCGATGCCAAGCAGCGTCACCATCATCAACGCCACCAGCGGCAAGGTCACGCCCGATTCGGACTTGGGCGGATCCGTTTTGGTGTCGTCGGTGGGCTTACGACTGGTCATCTAGGTTCATCCTCGGGTGTCTGGTTCGATGCGCATGACGGCTCGGTCGGAAAGGTCGAGGATCGAAGTGAAGGGGAAGAGTCCGAGGATCGGATCGTGCTTGTACTCGACCTCGACCCCGATGTCGACGAGATCGGGCGGCGTGTTGTCCCGAGTTACAGGATCCCACGGGCAGGTGATGCATACGAACGCAGTCGAACCCGAGGAAGTGCAATTGAGGCTGGTTGCCACCGGAAGGATGTACTCGTTGACTTGCGTCGAGCTGACTTGTCCGCCGTTTGCGTCGGAGGCGTAGATCAACACTCGCTCGGCCCGGCCGTTCTCGAGGTGGCACAAGGCCCGTTCGACCGAGCGAAGAATCAGGTCATCGGCATCGATCGTTCCGGTGGAGTCCTCATATGGCCCGGCGGCTGCGCCGACTCGGGCACCCTCCCGAGCAGCGTTGGCCACCGCCATCTGGTCGATGACCAGGAATCCCACCTCGGCCACGCCGATTGCGAGCATGAGCAGGAGCGGGAGGACGATGGCTGTCTCCAAAAGGGTCACCCCGCGCTGATCGCGTGACTTGCGGAAAGCGGACCGGAGTCGAAGTTTGATCATGGGTCGAACACCTGGGGCTCGATCTGGAAGTCGACGTCCTTGCTGAGGTCGGTGGTGGTCGCGAACAAGCGAGTGATCCACTTGTGACTGAAGGTCACCTCGACGCCGAATCGATCGGTGAAGGGCGCCGAGACATCCCGATTGGCAGGGTTCCACGACGGGACGCTGTAGAAGGCTCCCGCATCAGGATCGGGACATGGAACCCAGTCGCAACCAAAGGCATAGCCGTCGGTGAATACGTAGTTGTCACCAGCACCGCTGACAGGGTTGTAAATGCGGACTCGAAGACCGTCGGCAATTCCGACCGGATCCATAACCTCCTCGATCTCCTGGAGGGCGAGAAAGTTGGCGTACGGGTCGTTGCCGAAGGTTGCTCCTGCCCGGGCCGCCTCCCGAGCGCCATGGCCAACGGATAGGGAGTCCTTGAAGGCCCAGCCGAACTCGACCACCGCAAAAATTGCCAATAACAGAAGTGGAAGTACCACGGCGGCTTC
>JANMST010000048.1:0-3623 GCA_031389635.1 Acidimicrobiia bacterium
GGCGGTGGTCGAAGGCACCGATGGTGCCGTCGAAATGCCGGTTACCTGGAACATTCTCGATCAGGGTCGTCCCGTGACCGACCTCTTCGAGATGGTCGAGTCCGGTGAGATGTTCCTGTGCTATTTCTCGACCAGCTACCAGGGCAGCCGGGTGCCGGCCCTCAACATCATCGAGGTGCCCTTCATGTTCGACGATGTCGGATCGGCCCATAGGGCCCTCGACGGTGACCTCGGTTCGCATCTCACCAATGCGGTCAGAGCGTCGACCGGTTTCGAGATGCTCGGATACTGGGAGAACGGGTTCCGGCACTTCACCAACCGTCTCCGAACGGTTAGGAGCCCGCAGGACTGCGCGGGGATGACCGTGAGAATGCAGCCGAACCTGTACCACGAGGAGATGATCCGGGCCTGGGGAGCGATTCCGGTTGCGGTCGAGCTCAAGACCGCGATTGAGATGATCTCAAGCGGCCAGGTGGATGCCCAGGAGAACCCCCTCGCCAACACGGTTGCCTACGGTGTCGACGGCGTCCATCACTTCGTGACGATGTCGGGTCATTTGTACGGAGCGCGGGGGCTCTTCGCCAACCGCGACGCCTTCGAAGGGCTTCCGCCCGACGTGCGCGATGTCGTCGTCAGAGCGGCCAGAGAGGCGGTGGCCCTGCAGCGCCGCCTTGCTTCAGAGAACGAACTTCTCCTTCGAACCAGGCTCGAGGGCGCCGGCCTCGAGTTCGTCGACCTGACGGTCGAGGAACGAAACACCTTCCGGGAGGCCTCGCGTCCGGCCATCGACCTCGCCCGCCAGAATCTCGGTGAGAAGCTCTTCGAGCTCGCCGAAGCGGCCAAGGGTGGGACAACGTGACCGACCTGACCTACGACTTCTCCAACCGGGTGGTGGCTGTGACTGGAGCCGCGACGGGGATTGGAGCTTCGGTCGCCGCAGCCTTTGCCCGGGCAGGAGCGAAGGTCTTCGTGCTCGATATCGACGCCGATGACGGAACCGCGATGGCCGGAGACTTTGATCGGGCGGTTTTTCTCCAATGCGACGTCACCGATCCCGAGCAAGTCGAGTCGGTCTTCGAGCGAATTCGGACCGAAGACGAGCGGCTTGATGTTCTGGTCAACAATGCCGGCGGCTTCTGGGTGCAGAGAACCACCGAAGACCTGCCCTTGGAAGAGTGGCAACGGGTTATCGACCTCAACCTGACCGCGGTGTTTCTCACGTCAAAGGCGGCGGTCCCTCTCCTTCGAGCTTCGACCGCGGGCCGGATCATCAATGTCGGTTCGATGGCAGGACAGACAGCGGGATATCGGACATCACCTGCCTACGCCGCCGCCAAGGCCGCAGTCCACTCCCTGACCAGGGTGATGGCACACGAACTGGCGCCAGACGGAATCACCGTCAACGCCCTCGCCCCGTCAGCGGTCATGACCGAGAGAATCCGCCAGGTACGAGACGAGGCCGAGCGCGAGGCCACCGCCTCGACTATCCCCCTCGGGCGTTACCAGACCCCGGAAGAAGCGGCGGGCTGGGTCCTCCTCCTTGCCTCCAGCCAGGCCGGTTACATGACCGGCCAGACCGTGTCGGTCAACGGCGGCCGGTTCATGACGTGATGGGAAGGGAGCAAATGGGACATCTCTATCAGTTCGACGAGTTGCCATCGGTGGCGCGGGGAGCCGGGATCGCCAGCGTTGAGCTGACTGCTCCACCCCTCGAGGGGCAGTGCTTCATCATGGGCGTCACCACCTTTCCACCCGGCACCAGCATTCCGATCCATTGCCACAACACAGTCGAGCAGGTGACCTTGATCGAAGGCGAAGGTATTGCGGAGATCGACGGTGAGCAGTTCCCGGTGCGGCCGTTCGACACCACTCAGGTCCCGGCCGGCCAGTTTCACCGGTTCCTAAACCCGGGTTCGTCAACGATGCGGATCCTGTGGGTTTACGGATCAACTCATGTGACCCGGACCTTCGAGGACGGCCGCACCGTCGAACAGTTCGAGCAGGCCTAATGGGCGAAGCGGAGGGCCTAATGGCGGAGCCGAGGTTTGCCCCCGATCGACTCGTCGCGTTCGTTGCCGCTGCTTTCGTGGCTGCCGGAGTCAGCGAAGTCCATGCTCATGTCACTGCCGATCGTCTCATCGAAGCCGACCTGAGGGGCAGGACCGGCCACGGGATCATCCGGGTGCCGTCCTATCTCAAACGGATCCAGGCCGGCGCTATCAACCTCAGTCCGGACATCACCCTCCGCTACGAGACTCCGACCAGCGCCCTCGTCGACGGTGACAACGGTCTTGGCCAGGTGGTGATGACCCGCGCCACCGAGCTTGCCATCGAGAAGGCCAAGGTCAGCGGCCTCGCCATGGTGGGCACCGTTCACTCCAACCATGCCGGAGCGGCCGGCGTCTACACCGCAATGGCACTGCGACACGACCTGGCCTCGATGTACTTCGCGGTTGCCAATGCCAATGGATTGGCTCCGTGGGGTGGGCGGGAGCGCTTGCTGGGGACCAACCCGATCGCCGCGTCATTCCCGGCCGGGGACGAGGTCCCGTTTCAACTCGACATCGCCACGACAGTCGCATCCCACGGCAGCATCCGGGTAAAGGAACAGGCGGGCGAGCCCATGCCGGAGGGTTGGGTGATCGACAGCGACGGCGATCCCATCACCGATCCACGCAAAGTGGACGAGGGTTTTCTCGTGCCGATCGGTGGCTACAAGGGCTCCGGACTCAACATCATGATTGGAGTCCTCGCCGGCATCATGACCGGCGCCGCCTTCGGGCGCCATGTGGTCAACTTCCGCACCGATGCCACGACGCCGACCAACACCGGTCAGTCGATCCTCGTGATCCGGCCTGACCTCTTCATGCCCATGGACGAGTACAAGCAGGAGATGGACCGCCAGCTTCGGGAGTTCCGGGCCTCCGAGTCGATGACCGATGAACCCGTCCGGCTCCCGGGGGAGCGGGCCGCGGAATCGGAGATCGAACAACACCGCCTGGGAATCCTGGTCCCTGCTTCGTTGGTCGCTGACTTGAACTCCCTGGTCGAGAGCCTGGGAATTTCGGCCCGACTCGCCTGAGCAATCGCACGCTCGGATGGGCACGGGGTTGGTTGGCTAGGATCGCCGAAGGCGGTTTGTCACGCCAGACCTTCGACCCGGTTCCCGCGCACCCGACTTCGGAAGGCAGAGGGGACCTCGAGTGCTCGGCAAGTGGTCAATCCAACTGACGTGTCCTCGCGAGCGTCGGTGAGCGCGGGTCGCCGATCGAGCGCGATCGAGACGCGAAAGGCAGTTGAGATGACCCGACAAGAATCCTTCAAGCGCCGAATCCGAGCGCGCATGGAGAAGACCGGAGAGCGATATGGCGCAGCCCGCCGTGTGCTCATCGAGCACAGCACCAAAGGGGGAGGGCGCGCCTGGGTAGCCGAGCCCGGCATGAGCGACGACTCCCTGAGAGAGGCAAGCGGAAAGGGATGGAACGAGTGGTGCGATCTCCTCGACGCCTGGCCCGGCCACACCGAGGGCCACACCGCCATCGCCAACCATGTTCGTGATGAACTCGGTGTCGACGGGTGGTGGGCTCAGACAGTCACAGTCGGCTACGAGCGCATCACCGGAC
>JANMST010000122.1:0-5697 GCA_031389635.1 Acidimicrobiia bacterium
TGACGGCCATCCTCACTTCCCACGCTTCCTATCTGGTCACTGACAACCCCCTGCGGCCTTCGCCGGACACCTTCACCAACTTCTGGATAGCGATTCCTATCACCGTCTTCATCGCCGTCACGATTGGTCTCATCATCGGGGCGCCGGTTTTGCGTCTCCGGGGCGATTACCTGGCGATCGTGACTCTCGGCTTCGGTGAGATCATCCGCATCCTGGTGACCTCCGACTGGCTCAAGCCCTACCTGGGCGGTCCGCAGGGAGTCACCGATGCTGAAAGGGTGCCGTTCTTCGGACTCAACACCCGCGACCCCCGGATCCTCTACTACCTGATCCTGGTGTTTGCTCTTTTCGCGGTGTTCGTCTCGGTCAGAGTCAAGGACTCCAGGGTGGGGAGAGCCTGGGCCGCGATGCGGGAGGACGAGGACATCGCCGAGGGGATGGGGGTTTCGGTCATCAAGTACAAGCTGCTGGCGTTCGCCATGGGAGCAGCAATTGGCTGCCTCGGTGGAGCATTCTTTGCGGCCAAGCTGTCGGTCGCCAATCCGGGATCGTTCACCCTGTTGGTTTCGATCAACGTGCTGGCCGTGGTCGTCCTTGGTGGCATTGGATCGATTCCCGGAGTTATCGTCGGATCGGTGGTTTTGGTCGGTTTGCCGGAGTTACTTCGCGAGTTCGGTGAGTTCCGACTCCACATCTACGGCGCCATCATCATCGCCATCATGGTGTTGCGCCCAGAAGGCCTGATCCCGGACAAGCGAAGGGCGAGGGAGCTCCACGCCCTGGAGAGTCACGAGAGCACCGGACCTTTGAGCGCGGCTTCCACTGAGGGCTTGCAATGAGCCACCTTATCGAACTCACCGGAGTATCGAAGAGTTTCGGAGGTCTTCAGGCCGTCAACGAAGTCGACTTTCACGCCGATCCGGGTGAGATCGTCGGAGTGATCGGCCCCAACGGCGCCGGCAAGACCACCCTCTTCAACATCGTCACTGGCTTCTACTCCCCTGACGAAGGAACGATGATCTTCGACGGGCACAACATCGCCGGACTGAAACCGAATGCGCTGACCAGGCTGGGAATGGCCCGCACTTTTCAGTCCGTACGACTGTTCAACGCCATGACCGTTCTCGAGAACGCCATGGTGGGCCAGCACAGCCGTACCAAGTCGGGCATCTGGGGGGCACTGTCCCGTACCGGGCGGACGGTGCGGGAAGAGGAGAGAATCACCGAGAAGGCCCGCCAATCGCTGGCTTTCTTCGATGACCGCTTACTCCCCCGCCAGGACTCTCTTGCTTCCGACCTGGCCTACGCCGATCGCCGACGACTTGAGATCGCCCGGGCCATGGCCACAGAGCCGAAGCTCATGCTCCTCGACGAACCGGCCGCCGGTATGAACCCCGCCGAAAAGGACAAGCTCATCAAACAGATTGGCCGGCTCCGGGACGAGCAGGGCTTCTCGATCATCCTGATCGAGCACGACATGCCCGTGATTAAGAGTGTGTCCGACCGCGTGGTCGCCCTCGACCATGGGATCAAGATCGCCGAAGGCACCTACCAGGAGGTTTCTTCGAACCAGCAAGTCATCGAGGCCTACCTCGGCAAAGCCGCAGCGGAACAGCAGGAGTTGCCTTCATGAGCGCCGACACGGTCCTTCAACTCGACCAGGTTGTGGCGGGTTACGGACCGTCCGAGGTCCTGCGGTCGATCGACCTCGAAGTGAAACAGGGCGAAACTGTCTGCTTGCTGGGTTCCAACGCCGCCGGCAAGAGCACCACACTGCGCACCATTCTCGGGATGGTCCGAACCCGATCTGGCCGGGTCATGCTTCGGGGAGAACCTATCCACGGCCTGTCCACGCCACAGATCGTGTCGAAGGGAATCACCATGGTTCCCGAGAACCGTCGACTATTCGCCAAGATGACCGTTCGCGAGAACCTCGAAATTGGTGCCAACCTTCGCAAGGACAAGCCGGGCATTCTCGAAGACATCGAGCGAACGTTCACTTTGTTTCCGCGTTTGAAGGAGCGGATCGCACAGCGAGCCGGCACCCTCTCGGGGGGCGAGCAGCAGATGCTTGCGATCGGCCGGGCGCTGATGGCCCGTCCTTCAATCTTGCTGATGGATGAACCGTCGATGGGTCTGGCCCCGATCCTGGTCGAGCAGGTCTTCGAGACCATCCAGGAGATCAATAAAGAGGGCGTGACGATCTTCCTGGTCGAGCAGAACGCCAACGTCGCCCTATCGATTGCCGACCGGGGATATGTCCTGCAAACCGGTCGCATCGTGATGCATGACACCGCCAAGAACCTGCTGGCGAACCCGGAACTGTCAAAGGCCTACCTGGGAGAGCTGGAAGGGTGACGGGCGTGGTGCGTGGTGCGTGCGCCGAGGAGGGCCGATTCGAGGTTCGCAGTTGGTTCTGGCGTCTGACGTCTCAGGTTCTTTGACGCACCACGCATAACGCAGTACGCACCACTTTCCCTACCCCGGCTTGCCCACCGTTTCGACGTCGGCGGGCGGCGGCGCCTCCGGATCGACCTTGATGATGCCCTGTTCGGCGGTGTCGAAAAGCTTCTGCTGACCGGCCGGATGGCGGCGCCTTATCCCGGCGATGCGTTCCGGCGGAGGGGTTCGTTCGATCATCCGCTCGGATGCCTCGGCCCATGACTGCCCGAGAACGCGGGTTCTCCAGAGGTGGCCAACGATGATCCGGATCGCAGCTGTGAGTGGCACTGCCACCAATACGCCGAGAAGCCCGGCCAAAGAGCCTCCGATGATCAGAGCAAGGACTATGACCATCGGGGAAAGCTGAACCCGGGTTCGCTGAACAAGGGGCGTGATGATGTGATTGTCCAACTGCTGAATCAGGGTGAAGATGGCAACGGCTATCAACGACTTGGTGAGCGAGCCGTCGAGAAGTGCCACCAGCGCGGCTAGCGCTCCTCCCACCACCGGGCCAGCGAAGGGCACCAGGTTGAGGATGCCGGACAAGATGCCAATGATCAGCCAGAACGGAATGTCGAGTATCCACAGACCGAGCGACCCGGCCAACCCAACGATGAAGGCGACCAGCAACTGGCCGCGGACGAAGCTCCCCAGAGCGGTGACCACCTGACCGGCCACGTAGACCACCTCTTCGCGGTGCCGGGGGGGAGTCAGCTCGGTCGCCAGAACCTTGGTTCTGGGCAGGTCGATCAGAATGTAGAGCGCTAGCAACGGCGTGAGGACCAATACCGCCAGCAGCTCGGCAACGCCCCGGATGAGGTCGCCACCGAAAGAGCCGAAGTTGCCAATTACCTGCTGGATGGTCTCCTGGTTGGCGGGATCCTGGATCCAATCCTGTACAACTTCGAGCGTCGGCGGGGGTCCGATGTCGAGGTTCAGGCTCTGCCCGGTTTCCTCGAGCCATTCGAGGATCGTGTCGTAGAGATTGGGAAGCTGTTCGGCAAAGTCGGCACTCTGTTGTTGCACTACCGGCACCAGCAGGAATCCGGCCGCGACCAACAACGCTGCGAGCGTCAGAAAAGCAAGGAAGGTGCCGACGATGCGTGGAACCCGCAGCCGTTGAAAAGCGCTGACCAGCGGGTTGAGCAGAAACACGAGCCCGGCCGAGAACACCAGCGGAAGCCAGATGATGCGGACGCTGTTTGCGATCTGGATGAAGATCCAGACGAGAGCCAGCGAGCCTAGCGAGACCCAGATGACGAGCGCGACCCGCCTTAGCCGATCGCTGGACGCCTCACCAACCATTGCCGCGATTGTACCTAGCCCCCATTGATGACCACAGAACTCCCGGCCGCCGCCGAGATCACCCATCCGTCGCCCTCCACGGGGGATCTGAAGCCATCGGCCGTCGCCAGCCATCCGTTCGGGACATCGGCGCTGCCGACCACACGAGCCGCAACATCGACGGGAATCCGCAAGTCGAAGTCCCCCCGCACCGCCATTGGGACGGGGTGATCGGTCGGGCCCAGCGTCAGCTCTCCGTTTCCGTCCAGCGACACCGAACCGAGATCGAGGCCGGTGAGGTCTCCATCAAGATCACCCCCCAGGCTGAGATTCCACTGGGTGTTCGGTGCGAGGTCCAGGGTCCAGCCTGCATAACGAAACCATTCGGTGGGTCCGGCATCGCCGATCGAGACCGTGAGCCCAAACGCTGTGCTGACTTCCTCGGCCCGGGCGATCCCGATCTGGCCTCCGAGGCGGACGAACCCGACGCGATAGATGGTTCCGCGGTCGTTGACCCTGACCTCGAGGACTCCGGGAGAATGGGCGGAGAGGGTGACGTGATCGGGGACCTCGGTGGGCCCGATCAGATCGGCGGAGGAGGACGGCAGCGGTTCCAGGGCCGCGATATGTGCCGACACAGCCAGGGCGATCCACGTGATGATCAAAAGGGGGGGCAATGCACCCATCCGCCGCCGCCAGGCTCTCCTGACGGCGACGATCACCAATGCCACCGCTACCGGTAGCAAGCCCGGCCACAACGAGATCAGGTCGAGAACCAAACCGGGCGACAACACGTTGGCGGAGATGCCGATTCCGGCAGTGATGGGGAGCATTCCTGCCATAGCCCAGGCCCCTACCGGCCATCCGCTGACCGGGCGCTCCCAGGCGTCGCTCATCAACCCTCGTACGACTCGCCCAGCACCACCACGATGTCGGCGTCTTCTGCATTGCCCGCGGTGGCCCGTTGGACCTGAGCGTCGGGAAACTCGGCAGCCAGTTCGAACGCCTCACCTTCGAAGCCTTCGTCATACAGAATCAGCGACTGCGACAACACCGGTTCGTAGTTGCCTGGCTCAAGTGTCTGATACCCCAGTTCATCCAGGCCGGAACTCACCTCAGAGGCGAGCCCGGCCACCCCAACTCCGTTTAGAACCACGACGACGATCTCTGACGGGGGCCTGAGGGCCACGGTCGTGCTGGTCGTGGTGGTTGGCGCGGTCGTGGTGGCGGTGGTAGTGGTAGCGGCGCGAGTGGTGGTCGTTAGCGGCGGCACGGTCGTCGATGACGGGGCCGTGGTGTCGGTGGTGCCCGTGCCCTCGGTCGTCGACAGCGCCGATAGACCCAGGTACACGATGATTCCGACGGCAACGATGCCGCCAAGCATTGTGAGGAGATCACGATAGAAACTCGGCCCGGCAGGGGCGGCGTGCCGGCCCGGCAACTCAGTTTCTCCCGGTGCCGGTCGCTCCGCAGGCCCGGGCGTTCTCGCGCATCCGGCGCAAACGGCGAACCGTCAACGGGTCGTATCGTTGCGCGGCAGGGTCCTCGAGCAGCCTCACCAGAGCGCGGTAGTACTCGGCCGAGGAGCAACCGAGCCGCTCGAAGATCATCTCGTCCTTGGGGCCCGGCAGCAGCCACCAGCCGCGCTCGAAGTCGAGAAGTGCCCGCGAAAACTGATCCAACATCCCGGGGAAGGGTATCGCCGGGGTTGTCCTACGCCAGGCATTTGATTCGGAGACGTCCCACGTCTCACGCCTCACGTCCATAAGACTCCGCCTCTCACACGGAACCGACCAAGTGCTGGAGCTGGCGGAGGGAATCGAACCCACGACCTCCCGCTTACAAGGCGGGTGCTCTACCAACTGAGCTACGCCAGCAGGACAGACGCCAGACGCCAGACGCCAGACGCCAAACCCGGGGACGGTTACCCAGACCGAATGCGCATGATCTCGTAGGCACCAAGCCCGGCCG
>JANMST010000124.1:0-2468 GCA_031389635.1 Acidimicrobiia bacterium
TCCCCAGTTGTTGAAGGAACGGTCCCAGTTGGCGAGGCTTGCCTCTACCCAGCCGGCGGCGACCCGCAGCGTGATGGCAGCCCAGGCAGTCGTCAGCGTGAGACGGGCCAGGCTGAAGAGCATCGTTCCGATCGACCCGAAAGCAGCCCGTCCCAGATAGGCCGACGGAACCCCGCTGGCCGCGGCCTGTCTTCCCACCAGACCTAGCACCAGCGCTCCGATCAGGACCCCGAACGGGGTGGCCAGAATCATCTGGCCAAGCCCGACTCCTTGCAGGGCGAGCTCGGATCCGATCACCATTGCCGGGACTCCGGCAACGAACAGGGTCATTGCTGCCGTGAAGTCGGAGGAATCGAGTTGGGCGTCCCGGTAGCCGATCGTGCCCCGCGACCAACCCTTGTGAATATCCGCCATGAACCTGGCGAGTGTAGGCCCCCGGCATTTTCGCGCACCAGCCGCGCCCTATGAGCCGCGATTGGTGCGCGGAAAGGGAAGAATGAACAGATGCCCTATCTCATAGCGCCCGAACAACTCGGGGAACTGTTCCCGGAGGAGCCGCCGTTCCGGGCTGATCAACTACGGCGCTGGCTCTATACGACTCCAGCCTTGACCTCGCAAGAGATGACGAATCTCCCCAGCCACATCCGCGACGAACTTGAGACGAAGCTGTGGCCATTCACCGTCGAACTCGAACAATCTGCCGACAAGGGCGCCACCCGTAAGTGGCTGTTCAGAGCGGCCGGCGGAGCCGCCATCGAGACGGTTTTGATGGGATACCCGAAGCGAGCGACGGTCTGTATCTCGAGTCAGGCCGGCTGCGCTCTTGGCTGCACCTTCTGTGCCACCGGCCAGTTCGGATTCGAACGCCACCTCGAGCCCGGTGAGATCGTGGCCCAGGTCGCCTATGCCCAGGCCTTTCTCCGGACCGTTGGGATGACGGGTGCGCCCGACCACCTGACGAACATCGTTTTCATGGGGATGGGAGAGCCTCTGGCGAATTTCGATCGGGTCCGTGAGAGCCTGCGACGGATCATCGAGGTCATGGGCATTTCGGCGCGCTCGGTGACGGTGTCGACGGTCGGGATGGTGCCCGGCATGCGCCGGCTCGCCGAGGAACCGTGGCCGGTCAACCTGGCCGTGAGCCTCCACGCCGCCGATGACCAACTGCGCACCAAACTCGTGCCGATCAATAAGCGATATCCCCTCGCCGAGGTCGAAGCAGCCGCAGCCAATTACTTCGAGAAGAAGCGTCGTCGGCTCTCGATCGAGTGGACCATGATCGATGGTGTCAACGACTCCCGGGAACAGGCAGCCAAGCTGGCCGACATCGCCCGACGTCTCCGGGCACACGTCAACCTGATCCCGCTCAACGCCACACCTTTGAGTGTGGACCAGCCGTCATCCAAGGATCGGATCAAACCCTTCATGGGCCTATTGAGGATGCGGGGGGTCACCGTCACCCTGCGAGACACAAGGGGCAAAGACATCGACGCCGCCTGCGGCCAGCTCAGAGTCCGGGCCGCGCTGACGCCGGGGCAGGGCTGAGAGTCCAGGCCGAAGTTCCTACCCCGACTGAAAAGGCAACCAGCCCAAGAGTCATCAGGACCCGGGTGGGAGCATCGACCGCGGCAAGTTCGCTGATTGTGTCCTCAAGCGGTGAGTAGCCGACAAAGGCGATGCCCCCCACCACCCATGCAACGATGAAGAGTCCGGGTCCCCAGATCGCCCCGGCCACAAAGAATCGCTCGCGTGGTGTCAGCACCATCGACTCATCCAACCAGGCGCGTAGAGAGTTGCTGGTCCCACGGCACCGAGCCGTGGGACCAGCCGGGGCAACCCCCCGGTTGCTCTGAACCACCTAGTGCCCGGATGCGGCGAATGGTCACTCGATAACACAATCAGGATCACGTCCGGTGAAACCTGGTTACCTATCAAGTCGGCCGGGCATATGAATCGACATGGAGGTTGGTATCCCGCACCGACAGATCCTGTCGGACGAAGAACTGCGATTCGCCGCGATCTACGATCGCTATGGCAAGCACATTCGCGGCTATTGCACCCGCCGTACACACGGATCGGACGTTGCAGACGCCGTTGCCGAGACCTTCCTGGTTGCGTGGAAGAAAATCGATCAGATTCCGGAGGGAGACGCAACCCTTCCCTGGCTCTACGGCGTCGCCTACCGGGTTCTTTCTCACCAGTGGCGGCACAAGGCGCGTGGTCGTCGGCTCGTCGAAAAGCTCAGTAGTAACGCCGTTGTCGAAACACCACCCCCGGACGTGCTCGTAGTTAGAAGCGAGACGTACCGGCTGGTTATCAGAGCGTCGTCCCGGCTGCGACCGATCGATCAGGAGATCTTGCGGCTTTGATTGTGATCTCTAAGGATACGACTGAAGAGGTAAGAAATTTTACTGCTGCACACGAACTTGGACATGCGTTGCTACATAGTGATATTGGTGTCTTACATC
>JANMST010000137.1:0-3086 GCA_031389635.1 Acidimicrobiia bacterium
ACGAGACCGGCGATCCCTTCGTCGGCGATGACGAGGTTGCTTCCCCGCCCCAAGGCCAGTACCGGTTTTGGGTCGGCCGCGATGGCCCCGGCGATCAGATCGAGGTCGGCCATCCGGATGATCTCGGCGAACATCTCGGCCGGGCCTCCCAGCTTGTAAGTGGTGATCCGGTCGAGCGCCACGTTGGGGCGGACCAATCCGGAATCGATTAGCGAGGCCCAGGTCAATTGACAGCCAGGAACGTGGTACGTGGTGCGTCATGCGGGGTGCGTATAAGAAGGAGCGTGGTACGTGGTACGTGGTACGTGGTACGTCGGAGGAAACTCGTTTGGCGTTTGGCGTCTGGCGTCTGGCGTCTCGCCGGGTTCGAACGCATGACGCACCACCCACGACGCACCACGTTCCTGGTACCACGTACCACGTTCTTCATCCGGTGCTCGCTTCCAACAACGCCGCCAGTTCGGTCGGGACCAGAGTGATGTCTCCGGCTCCCATCGTGAGAACGAGATCACCCGGTTCGACCAACTCGGCCAGCAGGGCGGCCAGATCGGCTCGATGAGGTGCATAAAAGACCTCGCCCTTGTCCTTGGCCACCGCGTTGGCAATCAACTCGCCGCTCACCCCGGGGATCGGAGCTTCCCGGGCGGCGTAAACGTCGGTCACTACTACACGGTCGGCAGCGGAAAGAGCTTGCCCGAACTCGCGGTACAAGAGCTCGGTCCGCGTATAGAGGTGGGGCTGGAACACTGCCACGACCCGCCCATGTCCTGCGGCCAGCGCCACCTTGACCATGGTCTCGACCTCGGTCGGATGGTGGGCGTAGTCATCGATCATCGCGACCCCGGCGACTGTGCCCCTATGTTCGAACCGGCGCCGCACACCATGGAAGTCCCAGAGGCCCTCGGCTGCGTCATGAAGGTCGTACCCCATCTCGGCCAGAAGAGCGAGGGCGCCGGCTGCGTTCGACGCAATGTGGCGGCCCGGCCGCGGAACCGTCACCGTCATCGGCATGCCGGGGCCCTGCAGGGTGAACCGGACCGATCCCGGATCCTGATAGAGGTCCTGGATTTGCCAGTCCGCCCCGAGCCCGAACCCGTAACCCAGCACCCGGGCACCGCGCTGGCGGGCCGTTGACATCACCCGTATGGAGCCGGGGTCATCGATACAAAACAGGACGGGCCCGGTGACCTTCGCAGCCACGTCGGAATATGTCGCTTCCATGTTGGCGGCCGACCCGAAGTAGTCCAGATGCTCGGGCTCGACATTCGTAACCACCAGTCCGTCGAGATGCACCCGCTCGAACGTTCCAAAGGCCTCATCAACCTCGAGGATGAGTGTCGGATCCTCGCCACGATGGGCGTTCGTGCCGAGGTCTACCAATTCACCGCCAACCACAAAGGAGGGGTCGCGACCGGCGGCCCGGGCTGCCTGAACCAGCATGGCGGTGGTGGTGGTTTTTCCGTGGGTGCCGGTGGGGCCGATGGTGGATAGGGAAGATGTGATGCTTTCCAGAAGGTCGGGCCGTTTCCAGACCTTCAGCTGGCGGTTTCGGGCGGCTTCCAACTCCGGGTCCGTGTCCGGAACCGCCGACGAAGCCACCACAAGATCGACCTCACCGACCCGGCCCGGCTGATGACCCGCCCACGTGTCAATCCCGAGGTCGGCCAGTGCCTTGAGCTCTAACCCGTCCCTTATGTCTGAGCCGCTGACCCTTAAGCCGGACTGCACCAGGAGCTTGGCCAACGCGCTCATACCGGCGCCGCCGACTCCGACGAGATGAACCGAATTCACCCCCGGCAGAGGAGAGGCATTAGGCATGGGCTTGCCTCATCGCAGTGGCAACAACGTCGGCCGCGTCCGGTCGCGACAGTCTTGACGACGCGATCGCCATTTCATGCATCCGGTCGGGTTGGGAGATGAGTTCGGTCACAACCGACGGCAGGCGGGCGATTTCGTCCTCTCCGACGACCAGTGCCGCGCCGACCGAAACCAGGGCGTCAGCGTTGGCGGCCTGGTGTTCACCGGATCCAAACCCTCCGGGAACCAAAATCGCCGGAGTAGCGGTGGCGGTGAGCTCGGCCACAGCTCCCCCCGCCCGCGCAACGACGATGTCGCAGGCCGCATAGAAATGATCCATTCGATCCTCGAAACCGACAGTGTGCCAGCGACGGAATTGGTCGGAAGCGATAGCAACTGATTCGAGATGATCGGACCCGGTGAGGTGCAAGATCGAAAAGCCTCCTCCCTCAGATGTAGCGGCGAGGACCTCGGCGGCACGATTCAGTATGCCCGCCCCCAGGCTCCCCCCGAACACGCCGACCACGGGCCGATCAGGGTCGAGCCCGTATCGCGCCAATGCGGCCAAGCGCAGGCCGGGCCGATCAAATCGGGTGAGGTCGAGCCGGATCGGATTCCCGACCCATTCCGCCCCGGGAAGTCGTGCCGTCTTGGGGAACGAACCAAAGGCGCGCCGTGCCCATCGCGCCATGAAGCGGTTGGCCAGCCCCGCTTCAGCGTTCTGCTCGTGGATCATCAGCACGGCGCGGCTCCGGCGGGCGGCAAATCCGGCCGGCACCGACACATAGCCACCCATTCCGAGAACGACCCCAACCTGGCGAGCCTTGAACTCCGATCTGATACGGCGGGCAGCCCTGGCAACGAGACCCGGAATCTTCAGATTGGAGGTGGTCAAGCGCCGCTGCAGTCCCCGAATCTCGACCTCGAGGAAAGGGAAGCCCGCATCGGGGTAGACCTGCGACTCGAGACGTGAACCCCCAACGTAGAGAATGCTGCCGATCGGCACCCCCGAGGCGACCAATGCCTCACCAACTGCCAGCCCCGGAAAGACATGCCCCCCGGTGCCCGCAGCAGCAATGGCGTAGGTCACGAAAACCCGAAAAGAGTGGTGCGTCGTGGGTGGTGCGCGGTGCGTTTGAACCCGAGGAGACGCCAGACGCCAGACGCCAGACGCCAGAACGAACGATACCGCCGACGAAAGTTGGGTGGCGACGGGTATGAGAAGAAAACGGAGACATGCCAAAGCCCACATGCCACCCGCCAAAGAATGCTTCTTCGACGCACCACGC
>JANMST010000159.1:0-4016 GCA_031389635.1 Acidimicrobiia bacterium
CACATGGGCCATGCCGGCCAGGAGCCAGAACCCGGGCGGGCCGACGGCCTCGATCACGAGCGAGGTCCCGATGGGTCCAATCAGCGTCCCGACCCCATAGACGCCGAGGAGAGCGGCGCTGGCCGGAACCACCTTTTCAGGATGAAGGGCATCGTTGACATGGCTGATTGCCAGCGAGTAGAGCGGGAAGCTGAACGCGGTGAATCCGAACATGCAGGCCAGGATCAGGTTTGAGAGCGGCTCGACATAGGAAGCAGCGACTGCGAACGTCCCGGCGAGCAGGCTGGCTCCGATGATCACGTGCCGACGATTGATCCGATCGGACAGGGCGCCGATCGGCCACTGCAGCACGATGCCACCTGCCATCGCAGCTCCCATCAAAAGCCCGACCCGCTCGACCGACATCCCGACCCCGGTGCCATACACCGCCCCGAACCCGAGAAGGCCGCCGACACCGATTCCGGTCACGAAAGACGTTGCCACCCCCAGCGGAGCGGTATTCACCAACTCCAGGATTCGAAGTTTGGCCAGATTGGTTTTGGGCGGACCCTCCGGCTTGACCGCGATGAGAGGCAGTGCGGCGAGAGCGATCAAGGCGGCTGCTACTCCGAAGAGCACGAAAGTCTGCGGCGATCCGGTGCCAAGCAGCAGCTGGCCGAGGCCGTATCCGGCGTTGACCACCAGGAGGTAAACGGCGAGAAGGCGGCCCCGGGTCCTGGGATGGCCTGCTCCCGCCAGCCAGCTCTCGCACACCACATAGATGCCGGCAGTAGCCGCACCGGTGACGAATCTGAACACTGCCCACATCACCGGGGTCGGGTAGATCGGATAGGCGATGGCGATGACGGCCGAGAGCAACGAGAGGACGAGGAAGACTCTGACATGGCCCCTCTGGCGAAGGAGGCGGGGCGCCATTCCGCAACCGACCAGAAATCCGATGTAGTACGACGACATGACGAGGCCGGTGATCGCCGTTGGGAACTCTTCGAGCTCCGCTCGAATGCCGACGACGGTTCCGAGCAGCCCGTTGCCGAGCATGGCGACCGCCAGAGCCGCGAAGAGGGGTCGGGCCGCCTCGAGATCGCTTCGGGCCGAGTTGGACACAATCGCAACTCTACGGGGACCCTGTTGAGGCAAGAGCAAGGTGCCCGCGGATCGAAAGCCCGGGTCGTCCATACACTCGAACCGGTGCAGCCGGTGACCGCAGGGCAACGCAAGGGTGGGACGGGCCGGTTGATCGGGGTCGACGCAGCCCGGGCACTGGCGTTGATCGGGATGATGTCGGTGCATCTGCTTCCCGGGACCGATGCCGACGGGTCGGCATCCACGGCTTACCTGATTTCTTCGGGCCGGGCCTCCGCCCTCTTTGCCGTGCTGGCGGGGGTCGGCCTCGCCCTGGCCAACGGCGCAACCCGGCCCCCCGTCGGTAACTCTCGCCGTGCCGCCGCGGCCGGCATCGTCGGAAGGGCCATCGTGCTCGGTTTGCTCGGCCTGTTCCTGGGTGATCTCAACTCAGGAGTGGCGGTGATTCTCGTCAACTATGCGTTCCTGTTCGTCTTCGCCACCGCATTCATCGGCATGTCGGCCAGGAGCCTCTGGGTCATGGCCTTCTTGTGGGCGGTGATCGTCCCGGCGATCGCCTTCTGGCTGCGATTGTGGATGCCCGGTTCCTCCGGCGGAGTTCCCGGGTTCGGCGAACTGGGAGATCCGATCGGGTTTCTGCGTGAGATCACTCTCACCGGTTACTACCCGGTCCTTCCCTGGGTCGCCTATCTCCTGGCGGGCATGGCCGCCGGTCGTTCGGACCTCGGGTCTCGACCGGTAGGTGCGTGGCTGCTCGGGGGAGGTGTGACGGTGGCCGTCGTCGCCAAGCTGACCTCGGCGGTCCTGGTTGACTTCTTGGCGCCAGGCGGTCTGGCGAGCCCGGTCCAGTTCTTCGGGACGACTCCGACCGATTCCTGGTGGTACCTGGCCGTCGCCACCCCTCACTCGGGGACGGCCCTCGACCTTCTTCACACGATCGGAACGTCGCTGGCCGTGCTGGGGGCATGTCTTCTGCTGGCGGCGGCCGGGCGCACGCTCGTCGCGTGGCTGGCGGCCGCCGGTGGAATGACTCTGAGCCTGTATTCGTCCCATGTCCTGGCGTTGACCGCCGGCTGGGGGTTGGACGATCGGCCGACTTTGCTGATCTGGCATGTTGTCGCCGCCATCGTGGTCGGCTTGCTTTGGAGGACGTTCGTCGGAAGGGGCCCGTTGGAGACGTTCGCCGCCAACCTCGCCGGCGTCTTCAAGAACGCCGTTGCCAGCAGCCGTCCTAATCCCAGAGTGGGTTGATGGCGTCGCGCAGGATCCGGGGGACGTTGCTTACCTGGTGCTTTCCGTCAGAGACGACTTCCCGTCCGCCCACGATGACCGTGCGGACATCGGCGGAGGTGGCTGCCATAACGACCTGCTCGGGTTCTGAGCCCGAGGTCCGCACCGAATCGAGGTCTACCGCCACCAGATCGCACGGAGCTCCGACGGCGATCCGTCCTCCTTCAGTCCAACCCAGGGCCTGGTGGCTGTACTCGCTCGATATTCGGATCAGATGATCGGGCGGGAAGAGGCCTCGGGCCTTCTCCTTCAGACGCTGGTTCATCTCGATCCCGCGCATCTCCTCGAAGGCGTCGATGGTGACGTGTTGATCGGTACCGAGCGAGATTTGCACTCCGGCCTGATTCAGAGCAAAGCCTGCGTCGATGCCGTCGCCGAGGTCTCGCTCCGTGGTGGGGCAGAGGCAGACACCCGTTGATGAGGCAGCCAGGAGCGCAATATCACTGGCTTCGACATGGGTGGCATGGACTGCGGTGGTGCCGGCTCCAAGGATCCCATGGCTCGACAACAGTTCGCTCGGAGTCACGCCGTAGATCGCCAGGCATTCGCCGTTCTCCTGCGGTTGTTCTGAAAGGTGAACATGGAGAGGCCGGCCGGTGGCTGCTTGCGCCACCGTCGTCATGGCGTCGTCCGGCACAGCCCGGACCGAATGGATGGCAGCACCGATCTTGGTGTTCTCGTCGTCTGCCAACGCCGACATTCGCTGCGCCCATCCATCGACGTCCCTATCTCCGAACCGGACCTGCTCGGGCCGCAGCGGTTGGCCGATCCCGCCGCTGAGATAACAGGTATCGAGCAGGGTGAGACGGATGCCTGCACGCTTGGCGGCCTCCCTGAGAACCTCTCCCATATGGTTGGGGTTGGAATAGGGGGTCCCGTCTGGCTGATGGTGCAGATAGTGGAACTCCCCAACCGCCGTGAAGCCCGCCATCACCATCTCGGCGTACGTGGCGGTTGCCAGCTCGAGATAGGTTTCGGGGTCGAGACGGTTGGCGATCCGGTACATCTCCTCCCGCCACGTCCAGAACGAACCTCGGGCATTGGTGCGTCCCCGCAGGGCACGGTGGAACGCGTGGGAGTGGGTGTTGGCGAAGCCCGGCAACACGACTCCCCCCAGAGCGGGCGCCCCGTCCCGCTCGGCGCCGATCGACACCTCCGTGATAAAACCGTCTTCCCCGCAGGTGACCTTGACTCCGCGCTCGGTGTTTCGCCCGACGAAGGCAAATTCGCACCAGAAGGTCTTCATCCGTCGCTCCTCATTGGAATCCCCCCAGATCGGTCAGCACTCGGGCGAGTGATTCTGTTCCTACTATGCAATCTTCGGCGCTCGCGTGCTCCGCGGGCGAATGAGATACCCCGGTGGGGTTTCGCACGAACAGCATGGCTGAGGACACACCCGCCTCCGCCAGCACCCCGGCATCATGGCCGGCCGCTGTCGGGAGCACCGGAACCCCTCCGAGGAGTCCCGCCAGCCGATCCCGCAGGCCGGGATCGAACTCCACCCGCCGGGTCAACGATTCCGCCGTCATCGGTACCTCGCTGCCAACCGAGGAAACAAGTGACTCCAGAGCCTCTTCGGTGGCGGCGCGGGCATCGAGCCACACTGTTACCTCGGAAGGAATCGCATTGGTGGAGTTGGGAGC
>JANMST010000165.1:0-2959 GCA_031389635.1 Acidimicrobiia bacterium
AATCTGCACATCGGGGGGGAGCTTTGTTTCGCTGCGAAACCGGAGCTCCTTGCCGCGGATGTAGGAGCGTTGCGACGTGCCCCACTCCACGCGCCAATCTTCATCCTCGGCCTGGACCACGTGGCCACCGCCGTCCTTGTCCTTCGGGCGGCGGCCAGAATCGTCGATGGCCACAAGATCGCCTCGACGGTGTCGGCGATGGTCGTTCCGGGTTCGGGATTGGTGAAACTCCAGGCAGAGTCCGAGGGCCTGGACCTCATATACAAGGAAGCCGGCTTCGAATGGCGAGACGCGGGCTGCTCAATGTGCCTGGGTATGAACCCCGATCTGCTCGGCGTTGGAGAGCGCTGCGCCTCCACTTCCAATCGCAACTTCGAGGGACGCCAGGGCCCGGGGGGACGCACCCACTTGGTCTCTCCCGAGATGGCCGCGGCCGCCGCGATCGCCGGTCACTTCGTCGACGTTCGAACGTGGTCGCCGCAGTGAAGGCGACCCCATGAACATTGTCACCGAGCGGCCCCAGGTTCCCACCGGCTACGGCTACGCCACCGGGCCGAAAGGAATGCTTGGTTGGGAAGTAGTCCGCGATGCGCTCGCCGCGGCAAAGGTCTACTGGATAGGAACCACTCGCCCCGACGGAGCGCCTCACGTTCATCCGATCTGGGGCGGATGGGTCGGCCATCACCTTTACTTCGAAGGAGGCGAGACCACCCGCTGGGCGAAGAACCTGGCAAAGAATCCCCGGGTCGGCTTCGGTGTCGAGTTGGGCGGCCTCCACATCAGCGGGCGCGGCGTGGCGGAACGCTCACCGGCCCGTGACGACTTCAAGGCGTTGGTTGCCAACTACGGAAGCAAATACGAGTACAAGCCTCAGACCGACGCATTCTGCAAGGTGACCCCAGAAGTCGTCATTGCCATCGACATGACCTCTCTCGAGGACTTCGCAAGCTCTCCGACCCGATTCCGGTTCGAGAAATGAAACCGATCAACACCATCAGCGGTTCCCTGGCTCCGCTCCCGCGCGCCAACGTCGACACGGATCAGATCATGCCGAAGATGTACCTGAAGCGGGTCGAGCGGACCGGCTACGGCGAATTTCTGTTCGCCGAGTGGAAGGCGGCCGACCCCGACTTCGTTCTCAATCGGCCGGAATACCGGAAAGCGAAAATCCTCGTGACCGGCCCCAATTTCGGGTCCGGGTCGTCCCGTGAGCACGCACCCTGGGGTCTTCAGGATTGGGGATTCGACGCCATCGTTGCTCCCTCATTCGCCGATATCTTCCGGGTCAACTGCACCAAGATCGGTCTTCTCCCTGTCGAATTGCATGAGAAGGAAGTGGCATGGTTGATGGAATTGGCAGAAGCCGATCCTTCAGCCCAGGTCGAGATCGACCTACCTGCTCAAACCGTGTCGGCTCACGACGGGCGGCCCGAACCAAGTTTCGAGGCGAGGTTTTCAATGGACAACTACACCAAGTGGCGTCTCGAGAACGGCCTCGACGACATCGGGTTGACTTTGCGGCATACCGATTTGATAGACGAGTTCGAACTCGGCCGGCCTGCTTTCGCCCCCCAATTGACGTAAACCTGATGCAATGAGCCGCGGTTTCCGCGGCCTACAACCTTAGGTTTCGGGTCTGTTCCTGCCTAGGCGATCGCGACTGCCTTGGGGAGGGTCAGGCGAAACACGGTGCGGTTCTCTTCGCGCCGGTAGGTGAGGTTTCCGCCCATCATCACGGCTAACTGCCGCGAGAAGGCCAGGCCAAGCCCGGTCGAGTCGGGGCGATCGTCGGTTCCTGCGTATGGGGAGAACAACTCTTCCAATTGGCCGATGGGTACCCCCGAACCGTTGTCGCTCACCTCGACGAACGCGTGACCCCCGTCGGTACCGCAAACCAGGGCGATCTCCTTGCCGCCATATCGGCGGGCGTTGACTACCAGATTTCGCATGACCTGGCGGACCCGCTGCGGGTCGGCCCACGCCCGGGCCGATCCACTCACGGGCAGAGGCTCGATCCTGAGCTGGGTCATGACCGCAACCACTACATCCGAAAGGTCGACGGGTTGGGGGTCGATGGTGAGCTTGCCCTGCTCGGCCTTGGCAGCAGTAAGCAGGTCTTCGACGATTGCAGTCATGTCGGCCGCCTGCTCGGCAACAAGACCGACCAACTCATGACGGGTCTCGTCGGGGATGCTGGCCCAGTTGGCGTCCAGCTCCTGGGCGATTCCGACGACCGCCGTGAGAGGGGTGCGAACCTCATGGGAGACCGCGGCGACGATCGAGCCCTGAGTCGCGACCATGTTGGCCAGGCGGCGATAAGCATCGCTGGTGAACCCGGCCAGAATGACGACAGCGACGATGGCCACTTGACCGGCCAGACCTTCGATGCCCCCGACTGCTCCCCAACCGAGGGTGTGGTCGGTCGACAGAAACAGGACCGCCTGGAGTGGAATGAAGAGGGCCGCCGTGGGAACAGCAATCTTGGTGCCATAGAGCCGGGCCCCGGTCAAAAGGGGGATGATTGCGATCGCCATGTAGGTGTCGTGCAATTCGGAGCTATGCCCCAGGGCCCACGTCGCAAGGTAGGCGATCCACAGGACAACGACCCAGGTGGCCCTGGGTAGGGCAAAAGGATTGGTGGGCGCCGCATCCATCAGAAGAGATAATCGGCCGGGCTCATGAATCTCTTGAGAGAGCGAGAAATAAAGGGCTGGGTCAGGGGGCAACGAGGTCCGGGCGGTCCGTTATCAGACCGTCGACACCCAGTTGAGTGAGGGCGGTCACCTCATCCAGGCCGTTGACCGTCCAGACGTGAACCAGGCGGCCAGCCGAGTGCGCCAGCGCCACCAGCGCCGACGAGACGATCGGCATGCCGTACCAGGTGGCAGGGACCTGAAGCGCGCATGTGGTCGGGTGGAATACCCCGAAGCCGGCCTTGATCAGTCGTGGGGCCGCCGAA
>JANMST010000220.1:0-2113 GCA_031389635.1 Acidimicrobiia bacterium
GCTTCTGACAGCTGGCACCCGTTCATTTGCAGTTGCAATTCACTCGTCCAGGGGCTCGACGGTAACCTCAGCCGACCCGTCTTCCCGGTATTGCACGTTGACCGTCCACGGCTGACAGCACACGCCGCAGTCCTCGACGTACTCCTGCACCGATCCCCCGCCCGGATCGAGCACGATCTCGACGGATTCGTTGCAGTACGGGCAATACACGCTGGCCCCAGTCTCCGCAGTCCCCTCACCGAGGGGAAACTCAGACTCCGGTGAAACTTCTTCGTCAGGGAGGCGCATTTCGGTCGAGAGTAAGAAACGGGTCAGTATACCGCCAGTCCTGTCGCGCCGCCCGTCTCATTTGCCAGCATTACATTACCAGCCGATGAAGATCTACACCAAGACCGGCGACGCCGGCGACACCGGTCTCTTCGGAGGCGGCAGGGTTCAGAAGGACGACGCCCGCGTCGAAGCGTATGGCGATGTCGACGAGCTCAACGCCGTCCTCGGCATGGCTCGCGCCGTCGAGCCGATGCCTCGCATCGACGAGGTCCTCGTACCGATGCAGCGCGACCTCTTCAGCATCGGCGCGCTGCTCGCCACGCCAGACCTTGAAAAAATGCACGGCCACCTCTCGAAGGCGAATATCGACGACCGTCGGATCAGGGACCTCGAGCGCGCCATAGATGACTGCGACAAGGAGCTGGAGCCGCTCAAGGCGTTCATCATCCCCGGCGGTAGCCGGAAGGGGGCAGTCCTCCACCTCGCTCGGACCGTATGCCGGCGCGCCGAACGTAGAGTCGTGCACCTCCAGCACGAGGTGGAAATTCCTCAAATCGTGGTCGTCTATCTCAACCGGCTCTCCGACCTCCTCTTCATGCTCGCTCGTGTCGCGAACGTACGGACGGGCGCGGGTGAAGTAACCTGGTGAGCCAGCAGCCGGGCGCCTCCGGGATGGCCGAGCGCACCGCGCGCCGGGAGATCCTCCTCGGCGGGCGCCCCATTCTCCTCGGTCCGGGCCTGCTCGCTCGAGTCGGGGCATTCGCTCGCGAGGTCGCACCCGCCCACCGGTACGCGCTCATCACGGACTCGAACATCCAGCCGGTATATGCTGGCAAAGTCGAGAGCCAGTTCGAGCGGGGCAGCCTTGACGTACTCACGATTCCCGCGGGCGAGTCCAACAAGACGCGCGAAACGTGGTCTCGCCTGACCGATCAGATGCTCGCTAAGGGGCACGGCCGCGACTCTGCCGTGATCGGGCTCGGCGGCGGTGTGGTCGGCGACCTCGCAGGCTTTGTCGCCGCGACTTTCATGCGTGGAATCCCAGTCGTCCAGGTTCCTACCACTTTGGTCGCCATGGTGGATGCCTCTATCGGGGGCAAGACCGCCGTAGACACCCTCGCGGGCAAGAATCTGGTGGGTGCTTTCCACCCTCCGGCTGGAGTCCTGATCGACCCGCATCTACTTGCCACGCTTCCACTTAGGGAGTTGCGTGCGGGATTTGCAGAGGTGGTCAAGTATGGCGTAATTGCGGACGAGCCTTATCTTCGCGAGGTCGCCAGCAGCGTTTCCGAATTGCTGTCGGCGGGCGGTTCGACAGGTGACAGGATGCTCTCGGTCATCGTCCGCAGTGTGGAGATCAAGGCCAGCGTTGTCTCACGTGATGAACGGGAGGAAGGCCTTAGAAAAGTCCTGAATTTTGGCCATACAATTGGCCACGCCGTCGAGATGGTCAGCGGCTTCTCGTTCTTGCATGGCGAGGCGGTCGCGATCGGGATGGCGCTAGAGAGTAAGCTGGCCGAGCGGATCGGTCTGGCACACGCCGGGACAGCGGCAACTGTCAGCAGGACGCTTCAGGCAGCCGGACTTCCAACCGCTCTCCCGCCCGAGGTTGCGGGTGACGCCGTGATCGAGGCGATGCGGTTGGACAAGAAGGGACGGTCGGGAAAGACGAGGTTCGCCCTGCCGCTCCGGATTGGGGCGAAGGCGGGGGCAGATACAGGATGGACTATTTCAGTCGGTGACGATCAGCTTCGGGAGGTGCTCGCATGAAAATACGCAGAATCTCTCGGCGCACCTTTGCGCTAAGGTTCGCTAACCATCGCTCGCCGCAGACACGCGTCGA
>JANMST010000249.1:0-8117 GCA_031389635.1 Acidimicrobiia bacterium
CCTCCATCGGCCTGCACCAACGCGACAACGAGCGACTACTCGGCACCCTCACCCGCTTGCGTGACCTCGGCAACACCGTGATCGAGTTGCCGTTGGCCGGCCGGCGAATCAGGGGGCGCTCGATCGAACGGCGGCCCGCCAGGTAGTCGCCGGTGATCGAAGTCGGCTCGTTGAGGATGTCCTCGAGTTGACCCTGGGCGACGATCAGGCCCCCGTGCTCGCCGGCACCCGGACCGATGTCGACGATGTGGTCGGCGATACGGATCGTCTCCTCGTCGTGCTCGACCACGATCAGGGTGTTGCCGAGATTGCGCAGTCGCATCAAGGTTTCGATCAGCTTCTGGTTGTCACGCTGGTGGAGGCCGATCGATGGCTCGTCGAGGATGTAGAGAACGCCAACCAACCCCGATCCGATCTGCGTGGCCAGACGGATCCGCTGAGCCTCTCCCCCGGCCAGGGTGGCGGCCGAGCGGGCCAGGGTCAGGTAGTCGAGCCCCACGTCAACCAGGAACTGGAGGCGGGCTCGCACCTCCTTGAGAACCCGGACCGCGATCTGAGCCTCCCGTTCGGTCAGCTCGATGCTCTCGAAGAACGTCAAGGCCTCGCCGATCGCCATCGTCGAGGCTTCGTGGATGTTCTTGCCTCCGACCGTGACAGCCAAAGTGGTGGGGTGGAGGCGGGCACCGCCACAGGCCGAGCACGGAACCTCGCGCATGAACTCCTGGTACCACTCCCGGGCCGAGTCGGATTCGGCACCCTCGTGACGCCGCGTGAGGAAGGGAAGCACGCCTTCGTATTCGGCCTGATAGACGCGGGTCCGCCCGTGGCGATTGGAGTAAGTCACCTTGACCTTGCGACCGGGAAGGCCGTTGAGGATGACGTCTCGCACCTTTTTGGGCAGCTTGTTGAAAGGGGTGTCCGTAGAGAACTTGAGCTCGGTGGCGAGCCCCTCGAGCAAGCGCTTGTGATAGTCGGCGGTCATGCTCGACCACGGGGCGATGGCGCCGTCCCGAACGGTCCGATCGGGGTCAGGGATCACCAACTCGGGATCGACCTGATAGCGGGTGCCGATTCCCGAGCACTCCGGACAGGCGCCGTAAGGGCTGTTGAACGAGAAGTTGCGGGGTTGCAGTTCCTCGAATGAGAAACCGTCGATAGGGCAGGCGAGGTGCTGGGAGAAAGTGAGGGTGGGTCCGTCGATCACTTCGATCTCGGCGACTCCCTCGGCCAGGCGGAGGGCCTGCTCGAGGGATTCGGTGAGCCGCTGCTGGATCCCTTCCTTGCGAACCAGGCGATCCACCACGACCTCGATGCTGTGCTGGAAATAGCGGTCGAGGCGGATGTCCTCGGTCAACTCGCGAAGATCGCCGTCGATCCGGGCACGGGCAAATCCCTGGCCGGCCAGATCCTTGAGAAGGGTCTCGTACTCTCCCTTTCGTCCCCGCACCACCGGTGCCAGCACCTCGAATCGGGTTCCCTCCGGGAGTTCGAGGATCTGGTCGACGATCTGTTGGGGGGTCTGGCGAACCAAACGGGTACCGTCGTTGGGGCAATGGGGAATCCCGATCCGGGCCCACATCAACCGCAGATAATCGTGGATCTCGGTGACGGTCCCCACGGTCGAACGCGGGTTGCGGGAGGCGGTCTTCTGATCGATTGAGATCGCCGGGGACAAGCCCTCGATGAAGTCGACGTCGGGCTTGTCCATCTGACCCAGAAACTGGCGGGCATAGGCCGACAGCGACTCGACATAACGACGCTGGCCCTCGGCGTAGATGGTGTCGAAGGCAAGCGACGATTTGCCTGAACCGGAGAGGCCGGTGAACACGATCAGACGCTCCCGCGGCAACTCCAAGCTGAGGTTTTTGAGGTTGTGCTCGCGCGCGCCGCGAATCCGGATTACGTCTGGGGAATGATCGGAAGAGGGTTTCGCCATGGCCTAACTACACGAGTGTAGGCCAGGTTCAGTCGAACACGTGTTCCCCCCAAGTTACCCAGCCCGAATCCGCTCGCAGAGGTCCCAGCCCTCAACTCTTAACTGCGATCGCCACCCAACTCAGCCCGGGGAGTGCATGAATGCGTTCGATGGCGCGTCCCACCGGGAGCAGCAAGGAGAAGAGTCTTGCCTGCCAGGTTCGGATCATCATCCGACCAGTCCACTTGTTGACCAGCCACCCCAACACCCCGAACCGGTTGAACGCGACGAGACTCACAACCTCAAAGCCGGCGTCTTCGAGCAACTTCCGCAATTCCGATTCTTCGAACCGGCGGCGGTGTCCGATGGCCCGGTCGACCTCGGAGAAGAGCCACTGGTGGGCCGGGACCAGGATGGCTGTCCGCCCCCCGGGCGCTAGGACACGCGAAAAACCGGCCAGGGCCGCTTCCGGGTGATCGAGGTGCTCAAGAACGTTGACACAGAGGACGGAATCGAAACTCTCATCGGCCCAGTTGTCGTAGAGCCGGGGGTCTTCGAGATTCCCCTCGACCACGGAGAGATTGGGCAAATGACCCCAAAGCCGGTCCAGGGCCTGCATGTAGTACGAATCCATCTCGACCGCAACAAGTCTTTCCTTATCCAGCAGGTGTCTGGTGAGGTTGCCGGTCCCGGCGCCGGCCTCAAGAACCCTTGAACCGAGATGCGGTCCAATCAGCTCCAACGACCACCGGCTCACCGAAGGGCTGACAGCCAGGCTCTCGAGGGTTGTGTGACCGTATCGATGACTGAAGTTGGTGTCGATCCATCGGTATTTGAAAAGAAGCCAGATGGCCTGGACACCGTCGCGCCACCCGATGTGCTTCCCGTCGGCGTAGGTCCGCCCGTCGTAGGATATGGGCACCTCATATATACGGGCGCCCCACTGGGCGAGGCGCGTTGTCATCTCGGGCTCGATGCCGAAACGCTCGCTCTGTAGACGAAGTGATCGCAGGACGTCGGCGCGGATGGCTTTGTATCCGGTCTCCATGTCGGTGAGATTGAGGTCGTTGAGCATGTTGGTTAGCCACGTAAGGATCTTGTTTCCGAGGGAGTGCCAGTAGAGGAGAACCCGGCGTTCGGGGCTCGAGGCGAATCGGGAACCGAACACCGCGTCGGCTCGACCTTCCAGAATTGGCTTCAAGAGCTTGGGGTAGTCGGCCGGGTCGTATTCGAGATCGGAGTCCTGGATGACGGCAATATCGCCGGTCATCATCTTGATGGCAGTGCGAATGGCAGCCCCTTTGCCCCGGTTCTCGACATGGCGGACGCAGCGAATGCGACTGTCCTGGCTCGAGAGATCCGAGAGAATCTCCCATGACCCGTCGGTGCTGGCGTCGTCAACTGCCAGGATCTCGATTTCCAGGTCGACCGGGGCGTCGAGCACTCGTTTGAGAATCGTCGGCAACGTCCTCGACTCGTTGTAGACCGGCATCAAAACCGACAGCTTCATGATCCTCTTCCCGCCGCAGCTAATAATCGGCCCGGGCGACCATGCCTTGAGTCCGAAGCCGCCGACGACCTGGCCAGATATAGGCCGACCATGATGAAAAGGACGTTCCTAAGGACCAGAAGACCCCACCACCACACCGTTCCCTCGAACATCTCGTGCCACGAGGTCAGCAGGATCAGGCTGAATGTGTTGACCGGGAGCATCATGGCAGTGGCTCGTCGGTCTACCGCAGCAAACGGTGTGAGCCAGGCAACGTACTGGGTCGAGAAGAAGGGGCTGGCAATGATCAAGGCTGCCGTCAGACCGCCCATCAATCTCCACGACGCGGTCCAGTCGAACGAGCCGCGTAAGCCCCGCCAGGCGGCCAGGCCGATCAACCCTCCAACGGCAACATTCACCGACAGCAGCCACCAAGGCCCGTCGATGTAGACAGCCGACGACCGCTCGAGCCGGAGATCGCTGCCATCGATCGATCGCACGAGACCGGTCATCGAACCTGCCAGAGTCTCGGTGTGGGTGCCGCGGGGATCTTGCGCGGCCTGTAGAGACGGCGACAACAGGATGGCGAAGGACGCCAGGGAGAAAGCCCCGACCGCCACCGCCACCCAACGATTGCCCCGCTTCCATTCAGCGACGCCCCAGAGGCCGGGCCATCCCTTGGCCAGGCAACCGGCTCCGAGTACCAGGATCGATGCCGCTTTCTTTCCGTTCATCGCCAGGAGAATTCCGGCCAGGGCCAGGAAGACCACCCACGAGTCGTTGCGGAAAAGCAGAAACGGCAGCAGGGGCACAGTGAGGAGGACCCATCTGACCGTCAAGTCCTTGATGGCGGTCCCTATTTCGATCCGCCGTAGCACGAGGCCGGTGGCGACGATGATGACGGTTGAGACTCCGGCCAGGGCGAAGGCGTATGACCGAAGGTCCTGGCTCCCGCCGATGAGCCACGCCACCGTCATCGGGACAAGCATCACCGGGAGATGAGGGAACGGCAGATCTAGATACGGCACCTTGCCCGAGAAGATCTCGGCCATGAGACCGCGGTAGTCGAGCGCATCTCCCGCCAACACGGCGTCGGAAAAGGCCGCCGCGAAGTAGACCCCTACAGCCGAGGCGACGACCAGAAGGAGGGTCACCTTGGTCCGACTCATCGGGATCGTGCCCAAAGGTCGAATCGTCGCACTGATTCGACAAGGTCCTCGACCGTGCCCTGGTTGTCGATAACAACGTTGGCTGCCGCCAAGAGCTCGGCGTCGGTCGGTTGCGCAGCCATCCTCGCCTCAACATCGGCTGCCTTCATTCCCCTCTCCAGGGCTCTTTCCCTCCGCACGGATTTGGCAGCATGAACGATCACCAGGGGTCCCCAGCCGGGATTAGCGACCTTGAGCACCGAAACCTCGACCGCGAGCGGCTCGGCGACGCTGTCAACCCAACTTTCGATCCGACCGGCGATTAGGGGATGTGTGATCCCCTCCAGGGTGAAGAGCTCCCCTGGGTCGGCAAACACGACCGCCGCCAACGCCGATCGGCTGACCTCTCCGTCGGTCACGGCCCTGGGCCAGCGAGCCGCCACAGCCTCGATCACCTCGGGGTCCATCAGCACTTCGTGACCCACCTCGTCAGCATTGATGACCGACCAGCCAAGCTCGGAAAGGACGCCGATGACTGTGGATTTGCCGCTTCCGATACCGCCGGCGACAACCACCCGTGGGTGGGGACTCATTCACATCCAAGTTAGTGTGAACTAGTCATGCTTCCCGTTATATGGGATCGACGAACACGCCTGGTGCTGGTGGCCTCACAATGGGTGGCCCTGGCTCTCGGGATTTTCGCCTCTTTCGCAGTTGAAGGCCCCGAGCCAATCACAATCGGCGCCGCCGGCATCGCCGGCATCTTCGTCCTGGCTTCGACCTCGGCCCCCCCGGATTGGTTCCGGCGCCAGTTGCTTCTCGATATCTGGGTTCTGGCCGGGGTGGTCCTTGCCATGATCGCGGTGACCCTGACCGGATCCGCCGACAGCCCCTACCTGCTGTTGGCGATTACTCCGACGCTCTGGGCCGGGATTTTCGGAAGTCAACGTCAGGCCCTCTCGACGGCTCTCTTGGCCTCGGGGCTGCTGCTGTTGATCGAACTGGGTCGTGATGAACCCGACGGTGCTGGTGTGCTCCTGGTGGGCGGAATTCAGTTGCTGCTCGCGATCAGCATCTCCCAGGTGAGGCGAGTACTGGTAGACATGGAACGGCGCCAGGAGCAGATGGTCCTGAGCCAGGAAGTCAGCAATCGGCGACTGGAACAACTGGAGGACACCCACGCCCTGCTCACCAGGCTGGAAGAGCTCACGGCCAGCCAGGACACCAATCCGATCAAGCTAGGGAAGACCGCCCTCGAATCCCTGGTGGCGCGGTTCCCGGGCACCGCCGCCGCCGCTGCCATCGCCAGCGACAAAGGTCCGGTCCTGGTCGCCAGGGTCGGAAACGAGCCGCCGCAATCCCAGCGGCTGACCATCCCCCTTCGGCTGGCGGGCCAGGAAACCGGCTGGATCATGCTCGCCACCCCTCGGACCCTCTCTCAGGTCGAGATCGATGGGATCGAACAGTCCATGAGGCCGCTGGCGCTGGCCTTTTCGAATGTCCGGCTGCTCGAGATGATCGCCCAGAAGGCGATAAGTGAGGAAAGGGTCCGTATCGCCCGGGAACTCCACGACGAACTCGGCCCATCGCTGGCCTCTCTCGGGCTGGGGATCGACCTTGCCATGGTTCAGAACACCCCAGATCAACCATTGACGGACCAGCTCACCCAGCTGCGGAGATCGGTGTCCTTTCTGGTCGACGACATCAGAAAGACCGTGGCCGACCTTCGCAGCGAGCCCGAGCCGAGCCTCTCGACCTCTCTCAACGAGCACCTGACCAAGCTCGATCCCGACCCCGATGTCCAGCTCGACATCGATGAGAGGCGGCCACCGCGCCCCTCCATCTCCCAGGAGTTGACCGCCATCGTCTCCGAGGCGATCCGCAATGCCTCCCGCCATTCCGACGCCCGGTCGATCAAAGTTTCCGGAGTGGTTGACTTCGATCGGGGCTGGATCAGCGTCGCCGACGACGGGCGCGGCTTCGACAAGACTCAGGTTCCCGAGGGCCACTACGGGCTTCTCGGAATGAAGGAACGGGCCGCCAAGATCGGCGGACGACTTGACGTGGAGACCGGCCCCAAGGGGACCGTGATCTCAATAGAGTGGAGCCCCAGATGATTCGAGTCATGATCGCCGACGACCACCAGTTATTCGCAGAGGGTTTGAGCGAAGGCCTTACCGCAATTCCCGACCTGCGAGTGGTCGGGGTTGTCTCGAACGGGAGCGAATTGCTGGAGCGTCTCAAGACCCAGCCTGCCGATGTCCTGCTGATCGATCTCGAAATGCCCGGACTGGACGGAATGGGAACCCTCGCCGCCCTCCCATCCTCGGCCAAGGCGATCGTGGTTTCCATGCATGACAACGAACAGACCCGACAGGCGGTGGCCAAGGCCGGTGCCGTGGGAATGTTCTCGAAGGGAGTTCCCCTCCTCGACATCGCCGCCGCCATCAGGGCCGTCGCTGACGGTGAAGCCCTGGTCGCCGGCGTGCCCGTGTCCGAAAGGTATCGCCAACCGACCCTCGACCCCGGGGCCGCGGCCCTGACCGATCGGGAGACCGAAATCCTGTCATTGCTCGCTAAGGGGGTTTCTTCGACCGAGGACTTGGCCGATCGTCTCTTCATCTCGCAGAAGACGGTGAAGAACCACCTGGCTTCGATCTTCAGCAAACTCTCGGTGGCCGATCGGACCCAGGCGGCGATCGAAGCCATTCGACTGGGGATCGCGAAACCGAAATAGGCCGATCGTCCCATGTGAACACCCTCACATGGCCACTTACCATCCGCTGTTCGCAAACGTCCCCGAGGTCGTATCCAGGAGGTACTACATGTTTGCTCTGTGGGCCAAGCTTTCAGCTTGGGTGAAGGAAGAGAAGGGCGCAAGCATGGTGGAGTACGCCCTGCTAGTCGTTCTTATTGCCATCATCGCCATCGTGGCCGTGTCGATCGCCGGTAAGCAGGTTTCGACCGCTTTCTCGACCATCGCCAACACCCTCTCCAATTAACACCGCGTTTCGACAGAAAGAAGGGCCGGCCTGGTCCAGGCCGGCCCTTCTGCTCGTCCGGTCATCAGTTGGGAGGGCGGTTGGGCTCCTTCGCTTTCGCGACTTCTGGTCCGATCGACCCATACGGAGGAGTATGGGGAGGCTCAACAATGGGGAACTCACAAGTAGGAGGCAGGGCATGATGGGTATTTGGGCAAAGCTGATGACGTGGGTGGAGGGTGAGAAGGGGGCCAGCATGGTGGAATACGCCCTGCTGGTGGTCCTAATCGCCATCATCGCCATCGTGGCAGTGACCATCGCAGGCAATCAGGTTTCGGAGGCGTTCTCTACGATCGCTGACACGCTTTCGTCGAACTAACCAGGTCGAACTCAAAGCAAGAGGGAGTCGGTTCGCCGGCTCCCTTTCGTTTTGCCCCCGCTGACCTGGGCTGACGGCCTGCCAGCAAGCCCATAGGCCTAAGGCCCTATTTAGCGCCCCTTTTTGGCTGCCGATGCTTACCACGAGAACTATTTTCCGTAAAGGAGGTCAAGATGCTCTCATTGTGGACCAAGCTGACCACGTG